>NZ_JBIATN010000061.1:0-23785 GCF_042891825.1 Streptomyces sp. NPDC001852 | reverse complement strand
CATCTCGAAGCGTGGAGAACGGCCGCCTCCGCTGTCCCGGCAAGAACCGCAGATCAGCAGGTCGGGTGACCTGCGAGGTTAAACGCCAAGCTCAGTGGCGGTCTCGATACCGGTCAACCCGTCGCCGACGACCAGCACACGCCCGCCTTCGCCCTGCCTGCACAGGCTGTCCAGGCGCTCGCGCAAGCGCAACGCCGAGGGCCGGCTGGCGACGTCGAAACCGTGCTCGGCCGCGCCGGGGACGCCGTGGTCGGCACCGTGGCTGCCGAGCGCGTAGACAAGCGTGTCGTAGCCCAGCTCGTCCCCGCCGTCGGTGTCGGCCACGGCGACGACCTGGCGCTCGGGGTCGACGGCGGTGACACGGGCCAGGCGCAGCCGAACCCCCGTGCCCGCAAAGACGTCGGCGAGCTGGGGAGCATCGATCTCCCGGCCGGCCGCGAGCTGGTGCAGCCGCAGCCGCTGGACGAAGTCCGGCTCGGCGTTGACCACGGTGATCTCGGTGTCCGCCGGGGACAACCGGCGGGCCAGGGTCCCGGCCACGTAGGACCCGGCATAGCCGGCGCCGAGGACGACGATGCGGTGCTTCATGTCTCGCTCCTGTCGGTTGGCTTGCTCCCGGCGACTTGAGCGGGACAGCCTCCCGATTACTGACAGGAACCGCGTGTGACATGGGTCATGTACTGGGAGGAGCGATCCTCGGCCAGGGTCTCGGACCAAAATTGTTAGTTCGGAGAAGCGCGAGCGGACTCACGGAGCTCCTGGCCCGCGAACTTCGCAGCCGCGGCCGCGAGGTCGAAGTCGAGCACCTGCACGTCCATCTGCCGCACGTGCTCACCACGGCCGACCGCACGCGTACCGCCAACACCGAGCAGGAGATCCCTCGATGATCCGTCGCATGTTCCGCCGCTGCGGCCACGCCCCTGGCGCCATCTTCCTCGAGGACCAGGCCGCCGTCGACGTCTTCCGCGCACACCTCGCCGCCATCACCGCTCTGAGCTCCCTGCAGCCCTGGACGCCTGGCCGCTGCCAGGACATCGCCGTGAGGGTCGGACCGTTCATCGAGCGGGCCCATGACAGGGCTTTGGAGGCCTGGGGTAACGATGTCCCGTCCCCCGTTCCACGGGACATCGGGGCTCCGGCGGCCGCAGACCGGTCAGAAGTACGAAGGGACGTAGTTGTAGCAGTAGTTGTGACCGCCGTAGTAGCTGTCCCCGTCGAGCAGCAGCCAGCCGCCGGTGCCCTTGCCCACGATGCCGTCCTGGCCCAGGCCGTGACCCGAAACTCCCTGGTACCACTCGACCCACTTCTTCGTCTGGGGCCCCCAGAGGTGGTCTTCCGCCAACGGCCGGCCCTTGCCCTTTGACTGCGCCACGTCGTTGACCAGGTGCTGAACGCACCAGACCCCATGGCTGTTATTGGGGTAGCCGTCACCGATGTAGGGGGCACTCGGCGTGGCCGAGGCCTGAGTGGCGAGCGCACCGGTCATGCCGGTGAGAAGTAACGCGGTGCCTATGGCGGTCGCCGCCACCTTGCGGATACGCGTGCCGTTCATGATGCTTCCTCTGCTTCCTGTCGTTCCACGGTGTATCCAACCCGTCCGGATTTGCGAAGCGCTGTGTTGCTGTCGGGTAGATGGATCCGGCCCAAGCCATCGATGCCTGCCTAGCGGATCGACCCCCCATCCCCGGCCTCACTCCCCCGTCGGCAGCGGCTTGGCTCCGACCGCTGCTTGAGGCCGCTGTGACCTACAGGCTTCTCAGGGGACAGGCGTCCGGTTCATGCCTTCTTGCTCCGGCGTCCGACGGTTGAGACTTGGCAAGCTCCGTACCACTCCATGCTCGGCAGTCCGCCCGGAGCGCCGCAAAGGATTCGGTCCTGCCCGAACAGTGCAGCTCCGGCGCAGGCTGACGCCAGCTGACACAGGGGAGTTTGATGCTTTGCGTGCACTTCACGCTGGAGGACCTGCTGCAGGTCACCTTGGCTCCGGCTCCGGCACCGCTGATGGAACTGGTGCTTGCCACAGCCATGCTGCAACATCAGGGCATCGACCCGGTCTTCTCTCGATGGCAGCAACGAACGCTCCGGAGTTTCCCGCGCGCCGCACGCCCTCTTCTGGAACTCGTACCTCCGACGGGGAAGGGGCCGCTGTTCCTTGACCCCATCAGCCGGGGACTCGATGACGGGCTGGACCAGGTCCGGTCGAGCCCCACCGCGTTCGTGCGTGCCGAGCTGCAACGTGTGTGCGCCGCCGGTCGTCCGCACACTCCGTGGAAAGTCCACCTTGCTGCACAGGACCACGGTGCCTGGCAGTTACTTCAAGACGCGGTACACGCCGGGTACAACGGTCTCCTGGCCCCCGTCTGGGGCCGAATCACGTCTGGGTTCGACGCGGAGCAGGCATGGCGCGCCCAGATTCTCGCCCGGCAGGGGATCCGCGCGATGCTGGCCGGTCTGAGTTCCGGAATCCGCTGGCGCGGAGCTGTCCTGGAGATCGACTCCCCCGAGAACCGTGAGATCCACCTGGCAGGGCGTGGCATCACTCTGCTGCCTTCGGCGTCCTGGGCCGGCCGGCCGCTGATCGGCGACTACCCTCACCGTCCTGCGCTGCTGGTCTACCGCGCGGTGACTCCGCTGACGCTGCTGGAGGAGCCCACGACCAACGATCCGGTGGCCGCTCTCCTGGGGCGCACCCGAGCCGCCATCCTCGCTCTGCTCACCCGGCAGCGCACCACCACCGAGGTGGCACGTGACCTCCGCATCAGCAAGTCCTCCGCCTCCGAGCACGCCAAGGCCCTTCGGCATGCGGGCTTGATTGTCAGCCAGCGCGAAGGCCAAGCCGTTTGGCACACTTGCACGCCACTTGGGCTGGTACTCATCAGCGGGAACAGCGCAACCGAGGCCGCTGACCTCGCGCGGTGAGTGCGCGGTTCGGTTGCCCGCGAGCAGGAGGACGCGCGGCCGGCCTCGGTATCGGGCGGCCGCATGGTGACCACAAGGGGTTGAGGGGACGACACCTTGCGCATGGTCTGGGCACCCAGCACCGAGCCCCGCGCCGTCTCGACGACGGCCGAACGCCGACGACGCCGCCATCCCGGTCATCCCGATGCGACACTCGGCCGCACAGGCGACCGCCACTGGTGTTCCCAACCGCGATTCGTTGTTGGAGATATGGGAGGCGCCGACTGTAACGGTTGGGGCAATCCAGGTCGCCGCTCGCCTTCCCGGAGTCGCGAGGCACCGGGGAAACTCCGGCGAAGGCGGCGAGCCTGTCCGCGCTGGTGAAAGCGGTCATGTCTCCGCCGGTGGCAGCCAAGAACTCGGCGCCCAGCAGGAGGCCGATGCTCCAATGACCTGTCGAATCGTCGTGGGGCGCCGGGCAGCGACTCGGTAGAAGCCACGACCGCGGCAGACGGCTGGAAGCCACACCGGTACCCCTGGGTGAGCCAACCCTATGAATGGCTCGCTCAGCCCGATCAATAACGTTGGGACGACTGAGTCATCCACCGGAGCATCCGCTGTGCCGGCTGAGATCGGTAACGGGACCACAGTCGCATCGCGGCAAGAGTGACCGTGCACTGGCGGACGTGCGACGACTTGAGGGTCGTTGCTCCGCCGTGCCATCGCCGTGCGTCCTGCAACAACGTCACGGCTGCGCGGCACACGGGCCTGAACCCTGACCGACCGGTGGCCGGGCCCATACGGAGCGGCCACCGGTGATGCGTACGGCGCGTCTACGGGGCCATCTCGTACGCGCCGGACAGCGCCTCGACCCGCTGCCAGACCCGTTCCGTGCGTGCCTCGTCGACGACCGGCCGTCGGACCGAACCCAGCGCCCAGTCCTGCTGCGCCTCGGTCGCCGAGTCCTTGCCGTGCAGTTCGACGGCGTGCGCGGAGAAGTCCCTTACGAGGACGGCAAAGAGTTCGTCGAGCACGTCCTCGTCGAGTCCGGTCAGGGCGGCCCGTTCCAGGACGAGCTGCCCGTGCACGATGAGGGCGAAGAGCTGACCGACCGCGAGGAGGAGGTCGAGGTCGCGGCTCTGCTCCGCGTCGGGGGCGGCCGTGGCGACGAACACGCAGAGCGCGTCGGCCTGTTCGCGGAAGCGGGTCACGTTGGGCAGGTGCGCGTACGCGTCGAAGGCCGGCCGCCAGTCGTGGAAGCGCACCGCGCCGAGGCCGCGGGCCGGTCCTTGCCGGAACAGGAAGTCATCGTCGGCCGCGTCGAGGCGGGTCGGCACTCCGGGGTACTCGGCCGGGTCGAGGAGGTGGCTGCGCATGAACTTCAGGATCAGCGCCAGGTTGACGTGGACCGTGCCCTCGAGCTTGGGCAGACCACGGATCTCCACCGCCGCCTGGCCGAAGTAGTTGTCCTTCTCGAAGCCCTTGGCCGCAATGACGTCCCACATCAGGTCGATGACCTTCTCACCCTCCGTGGTCACCTTCATCTTCGTCATCGGGTTGAAGAGCAGGTAACGGCGGTCGTCCGGGCCGGCGGAGCGGAAATAGTCGACCGCGCGGTCGCTGAAGAGCTTCATTCCCACGAGCCTGACGTACGCGTCGGTCAACTCGCGCCGCACATGCGGGAAGCTGGTGACGGGGCGGCCGTAGAGGATGCGGTTGTGGGCGTGGGTGACAGCCTCGTACATCGCGTGCTCGCATATGCCGATCGAGGCGGTGCACAGGTTGAACTTGCCTACGTTGACGGTGTTGAGGGCGGCGTCGAAGGCGGCGCGGCCGGTGTGCAGGATGTCCGCGGCCGCTACGGGATAGTCCTCCAGTCGGAACTCGCTGACGAACTTCGAGGAGTCGACGACGTTCTTGACCAGGTGGTAGGCCGGGTGACGGCTGTCGGCGGCGAAGAAGACGTAGCCGTCGGGACCGTCGATGTCGGTCCGGCGGCCGAAGACGGAGACGAGTCCGGCGGCGTTGCCGTTACCGATGTAGTACTTGGAACCGGTGGCCCGGAAGCCGCCGTTGCCGTCGGGCTCGAGCAGCATGTCGGTGGAGTAGATGTCAGCGCCGTGGGCCTTCTCGGACAAGCCGAACGCGAACACCTCTCCCCGGGTGAGGAGTTCCGCGGCGCGAAAGCGGGCGGCGGCGTTGTCGCTCTGCCAGACCGGGCCGAGTCCGAGGATCGTGACCTGCCAGGCGTACCAGTAGTCCAGGCCGTAGAAGCCCAGGATCTCGTTGAGCGCGGCGATGCGGGCGGTGTCCCACCGCTTGTCCGGTTCACCCTCCCCCGAAGCGGACGACGGCGTCAGGAAGGTGGCGAACAGGTTCTCCTTCGCTGCGAAAGCGAGGAAGTCCCCGAGCCAGGCACGGGTCCGGTAGTCCTCGATCAGCCGGCCCTTTCCGCGCTCCTCGAACCAGTCGACGGTGGCACGCAGCAAGCGGCGCGTCTCGGGGTCGAAGTGCGCGGGGTCGTAGGTGCGCGGGTTGAACAGCAGCTGGTCAGCCATGGTGAGGACGCCTTTCGGCTGATGGACGACGGAATAGGAACTCTGTGGTGCTGGACCGGCGGGATCGGGAGGCCCTGCGGAGGGTGCGGCGGCGATCAGCGGCACGGACCGAACCGGGCCAGCGTGGCGAGGACGTCGTCCAGCCAGTCGATCATCATCCGCTCGTACGCGATGCCGCCGCGCAGTACGACGTGCTGGAGCTCCCGCTCCGCGTCGAGCGATGCCTGCCGAGCGGCCGCATTCGCCTCGGTCCCCGTGAAGTCCCGCGCCTCTCCTGCCAGATAGTGCGCCAGCCGGTCCCGGTGCGCCTGCCGGTGCCGCTCCACCTCGCGGATCAGGGCGGTGGGGTCATCGAAGGCAACGCCCCGGATCTTCACGGCCAGGTCGTGGCGGACACTCTCCGGCTCGATCGGATCGTGCAACCAGGATGACAGCGCCGCCCGGCCGAGGTCGGCGACGCTGTACTCCTTCTTGTCCGGCCGGCCCTGCTGCGGGACGTCCCTGACGTCGACCCAACCGTCGTTCTCCATGCGCTTGAGCACGCGATAGATCTGTTGGTGGGTCGCGGTCCAGAAGTAGCCGATGGACCGCTCGAAACGCCGTGCCAGCTCGTAGCCGGATCCCGGCTTCTCCAAAAGCGACACCAGGATCGCGTGTTCGAGCGCCATACCGCCGATCCTGCTATGCAACTCGTTGCATAGCAAGCCTGGCCCGCTCCGATGCGATGTGGCTCACTGAGTAACCCGGCGGTCCGTTGTTGGTGGCGGCGGGGCCGGACGTCGCCGGGGCGGTGGCTCTCAAGGACAGACGTAGGTGAAGCTCGCCTTCGCCTCCATCGGGGTCGCCTGGTGCGAGATCCTCAGGCGGGCGGTCCCCCGGAAGCGCCCCGAACCGCGGACCGTCCAGCGCAGGTGCACCCTGACCCGGCGCTCACCGCGGTGGGCGGTGTGGACCAGCTCGCCCGAGTCCTGACCGTCCGCGCGCAGCCACCGGTATGTGACAGGGCCGCCGTGCCCGTCGGTGGTGACGACACCGATCAGGTCGGCCGTCTGATCGCAGTGCAACGGCCCGGCGGGGGCCTGGACCCGCACGGCGACGACCGCGGGAGCGGGGGCCGGGCGCAGCAGCAGCCAGAGCAGGGCGGCGGCGATCGCGACGACGGCGGTGGTGACGATCCAGCCCCGTCGTCCGCGGCGCGAGCGTGGGGAGGTGGCTACCGCTGCCTCGGACCGCCATCGTGCCCGCAGGGCGTCCTGATCCTCCAAGGGAACCCCGGGCCCGAACCGGAGCAGGCTCTCGCCGCAGTCCTCCCCTGCCGCCACCGGAGGCGAGGTGGCACGGTTGCGCTTGCCCAGGACGGTCGCCTGGGTGTCCAGGACGGTGGGGCGGCGAGCGCGGCCGACCGCGGTGGGCTGGTCGGCGACGGCTGGTGGGTGAGGTCCGGGAGCGGGCAGGGGAGCTCGCGGGTCCGGGCCCGCGGTGCTGTGGGCGCGGGCCGCCGTGGCAAGTTGGTCGGCGGTGGCTGAAGGGTGGGACGCGCGGTCGGGCGCGGTAGCAGGGTGTTCGGGGGCGGTGGGGCGGGGAGCGGGGTCAGCCGTGGTCGGCGCGGGGTGACGGTCCGTCGGTGGAGTCGCGCGGTCGGGAGCGACCGCGACGGACGGTGCCGGTCCCTTCGGCGGCGCGAACTCCGGGGCCGACGCGGCAGTCGCCTCGCGGAGCGCCGTACGGCGCAGGAAGTCCGCCGGGAGCGCCGCGCGCCCGGCCACCAGGGTGGCCCGGGCCGCCGCCAGCCCCTCCGACTCGGCGGTGGCGGAGCAGCGGGCCACGAGATCCGCCGCGGGGGTTCCGGGCTGCGTCCACGCGGCGCCGAGGGTGCGGGCCAGGGCGGCCCAGGCAGCGGTGTCGACTGCCTGGCGGCCGGCGTGCGGCGTGTCGCCCGGCGCCCGTACTGCGGCCGCGTCGCCCAGCACCATGCCCAGCTCCGCCTCGGCCAGCAGGGCGACCCCGTCCGGGGCCATCACGACGGTGTCGGGGCCGAGTGAGCCGTGGGTCAAGCCTGCTGTGTGCAGGGCGAGGAGGGTCTGCGCGGTCTCGTTGAGGATGCTGGCCACGCTGCCCGCATCCGGGCGGGGGCCGCCTGCCGACGACAGGACGTGGGCCAGCGTGGGGGCCGGTGGCCGGGCCGTCAGCAACC
This sequence comes from Streptomyces sp. NPDC001852, assembly GCF_042891825.1. NCBI lineage: Bacteria > Bacillati > Actinomycetota > Actinomycetes > Kitasatosporales > Streptomycetaceae > Streptomyces > Streptomyces sp. NPDC001852. The sequence goes on along the minus strand of NZ_JBIATN010000061.1, from coordinate 16,135 downwards.
ACACCTCACCGGCCTCGGCCACGAGGTCGACCGTGCGGAGGAGGCCGGGCAGCGTGAGCTGCGCCGTCGTGAGCACCACGGCCACCAGGCGCTCGCGCGTGCCTTCGGGCGCCAGCAGGGCGCGGTCGATGCGCAGCGCGCCGAGGGTGGGCTCGCCGGACCGGGCAGGGAGGAGGGCATGCCAGGTGCCGTGGCGCGTGTGCCGTGACCAGCCGGACAGGGGGCGGCCGGCCACTGTGGTGGCTGTCGTCATGTCGATCCGTTCTCGTCGCGGCAGGGGGTGGCTCTCGGGCCCCTCGGGAGCATGGTCAGCACGGCGGTGCGTCCAGGGAGGCCGTCTGGGGACCGTTCGCTGCCGCCGGGTCGCTGCTGAGCGTGACCTCCCAAGTGCCCCGGCACGGGTGGTTGGAGAAGTCGGCCTCGAAGGTCAGGTCATACCGCGTACTCCCGGACAAGGGCTGGGACTGGGAGCCGTACGCGTCGGCGGGTGTGTCGACGTAGTAATTCGCGGTGACAGTCAGCGGACCGGTGCCCGTCGTCTCGACCGACACCGCCGCGATGAGCGTGCCCGCTCTCTGGCCTCTCTGCCAGGAGCCGATGGTGAGGGTGACCGTGCCGGGGGTGGCCACGCTCGGGGACGCGGTGGCGGGTGGCTCGGCCGGTGCGGTCGTCTCCGTGGACGGGGTCGGCGAGGACGGCGGGCTGTCCGAGGGCGTGACGGAGGGCGGTGCGTCGGCCGTGGGCGGGGCGACGGTCGGCGAGGTGGACGGGGAAGGTGAAGCGCCCGGCTTGGCGGGCGAGTCGACCGGTGACGGGGATGACGGGGTCGAACTCGCCACCGTCGTCGACGTGTCGTGCGGGCGGCCCGTCGCGTACGTCGCTCCGCCCGCGACGACCGCCAGCGCGGCCACCCCACCGGTCGCCGCCTTCCATCCCCCGCGTTTCAGCCGGCCCAGCAGCGTCAGCGCACTGGCCGAGCCGTCGAGCGTGGCGGTCGTGGTGAACGGGAACAACAGGGCGAGCAGCGCGGCGAGTTCGGCCAGTCTGCGACGGCCGCGCTCCTCCCAGCCGGCGCCATAGCCTGCGGTGGCTGACCGTTCCAGGTCGGCGAGGAACGTCTCGACGTCGGGCCGGTCCGCCGGGTCCTTCGCCAGGCCCGCGCGCAGCAGCACCCGCACCGGCGCGGGTACGTCGTCCAGCGCGGCCGGTGCGCGCAGGTGCTGCAGGCGCAGCGCGGTCACGTCGTCGCCGGGGAACGGCCGTCGGCCGGTCAGGCACTCGAAGAACACCACGGACGCCGCGTAGATGTCGGCCGCCGGGCCGGCGGGCTCGCCGTCCCACTGCTCCGGCGCCATATAAGCGGGCGTGCCCGCGGCCTCGGTCTCCCGGCCGTCGCGCACCGCGATGCCGAAGTCGGCGAGCGCGCTGGTGCCGTCGGCGCGGACCAGGACGTTCTCCGGCTTGTAGTCGCGGTGCACCACCCCAGCCGTGTGGGCCGCGCCCAGCCCGAGCAGGGAGCCCTTGAGCAGGGCGAGCGCGGCCTCGGGGCCGGTCGCCCCGTGCCGGCGCAGCAGGTGGCGCAGGCTGACGCCGTCCACCGCCTCCATCACGATCGCGGCACCAGCGCGTGCCTCGACGTACTCGTACAGCCGCACCACGCACGGGTGCCGCAGCTCGCCGAGCAGCCGGGCCTCGGCCCGGAAACGGCCCAGGAACTCCCGGTCCGTGCGCAGGCGCTCGCTCAGGTACTTGATGGCGACGGGCACGCCGGTCGCGGTGTGCCGGGCGAGGACGACTCGGCCGCCTGCTCCCTCGCCGAGCGTGCGGACGGCCTCGTAGCCGGGTACGGCCCAGCCGCCGTCGGCGTGCGTGTCCCGGGTCATGCCGTCCCCTCCACCGGCGCGGGGATCCCGGCGCCCTGCGGCATGTCCTTCGCGTCCCGTCGGCGCCGTGCCTGGCGCAGCAGCCAGCGCACGGGCGCGGCCCACACCGGGAAGGCGACCAGGGCGACCACGGCCGCCTCGATCACCGTGGTCCACGGCTCGGCCAGTCGGCCCTCGAGGAGGTCGCCGATCCGGGAGCGCCAGGCCAGCAGGGCGAGACCGAGGAAGCCGTAGGTGCCCACGACGACCGCGAGGCCGTAGGCGGCCAGCCCGGCCTGACGCGGGCCGGGTCGGTTGCCCGCGCGCAGGTCTCGCCACAGGCCCGTGCGGAAGTAGGCGCTCGCCTCCTCGCGCAGCCGGGGCACCCGCAGGGCGTCGGTCAGCGCCTGGTAACCGTCCAGGGGCATCAGCGGGTTGAAGTTGTAGAGGGTGTTCAGGTAGAGGCCGAAAGCCAGGTGGTAGAGGACGGCCGAGACGGGTCCCGCGGGCAGCAGGGCCGCGCCCGTTGCGCACCAGCCGGCCAGCGCCGCCGTGGACAGCGGCCCGGACAGGGCCACCACGACCCGTGACCAGCGGGAGCCGAACCACATGTCGCTGGTGTCCACGAACGCGAAGGGCATGCCCATCATCAGCAGGAACCCGCCGCGCCGGACCTTGCGGCCGTACGACTTCACGGCCAGCGCGTGCGTCAGCTCGTGGACGAGCAGCGCGGTCACGTATCCGCCGGCCAGCACGACCAGGCCCCACACGCCCGCCCCGCCGAAGTCGAGCAGGTGGTGTCTGTCCTGGGCGGCGAAGAACGCGACGAGGCCGCCGGCGACCGACAGCCAGGCCAGCACCACCCCGGTCCGGGTGAACAGCCGCCAGCCGAAGGCCCGGTAGAGCCGGGTCACCAGTCGGTCGAGGCCCGGGACGGACACCTCCAGCTTGAGCAGCGCTCGGTACACGGCACTCGCCGCGCGCCGCCAGCCCTTCGGCCGCTCCTCCTCCGGCCGGCCGGGCAGACCGCGCAGCAACCCGGCTTCCGCGAAGGCGGCCAGCGCGGACTCGATGCGGGGCAGGGCGAGTTCGCCGTAGCGGTCGGCGTAGGCGAACAGCAGGTCCCGTACGGTGTTGTCACCGTCGACGGCGTGCCAGAGGAAGACCTGGCGCTCGTCCAGTTCCAGATAGCGGCCGGTGCGGGTGCTGCTGAGCACCCAGCGGGGAGCGCCGCGTTCGGTGGGGACCTGCTTGAGGGCCCAGCCGGAACGCCGTCGGGGACGCGCGGTGAGCCGGCCGTTCGCCTCCGGGGCCTCCTCCCCTCCGGCGGTGGGCAGATGCGTCAGCTGGGTACCGACGACCATCGTGCGGGAGCCGATCCGGGCGTCGCGGGGCTGCTCGAACACCAGGCGTACGTCACCGACGGACAGCTCGGTGCCGTCGGCGAGACCGACCGCGCCGCCGTACAGCTCGACACCGCCGACCGCGATACCGTTGAAGGAGTCCAGGTCCTCGATACGGAAGCCCCCGGCGGTGCGGACGATACGGGCGTGGCGGCGCGAGACGCTGCCGTCGGACAGGACGACGTCGTTGTCCTCACCCCGGCCCAGCGTGGTGACAGGTCCGGTGAGCGCGACAAGGAGCGTGGGGTCGTCGAGGCCGCGCAGCTGGGGCGCGGCGTACGACGTCGGTGCGGCACCCCGACGCGGGGTGCCACAGTGCAGGCAGTACGGGAAGTCGCGCCGCACGTGGACGCGGCAGATGTGACAGAGCATGCGGCGGCCGGCTCAGCCCGTGCCGGAACCGCTGGCGAACGTTCCTCCGTCGAAGCCTGCGTCGGCTTCCGAGGCGGAGTCGGAGTCCGGCAGGTGCGCGGCGGCGTTTCCGAGGCCGAAGGCGGGCAGGCCACCCTGGACGATGATCCGATTACCACCCCCGGGCTCGCCGAAACCGCCGGGACGCCGACCGATGTTCTCCTGGCTGCCTCCGCCGTTTCCGTCGCCCCCACTGTCACCGCCGCCATGGCCACCGCCACCATTGGGACGATTGGTGTTCTCCGGATCACCACCGCCCTCACCACCGCCACCGCTACCCTCACCACCGCCGTGGCCACCGCCACCACTGGGACGATTGGTGTTCTCCGGATCACCACCGCCCTCACCACCGCCACCGCCACCCTCACCACCACCGTGGCCACCGCCACCACTGGGACGATTGGTGTTCTCCGGATCACCACCGCCCTCACCACCGCCACCGCCACCCTCACCACCGCCATGGCCACCGCCACCACTGGGACGATTGGTGTTCTCCGGATCACCACCGCCCTCACCACCGCCACCCTCACCACCACCGTGGCCACCGCTGTCACCGCCGCCATCGCCGCCATCGCGGTCGTAGATGCCCCCGTGACCGAAGTGACCGGCGTCGCTGCCTCCTTCACCGCCTACTCCGCCGAAGCCGCCATGGCCACCGAGATCACCGTGACCGCCGCCGAAGCCACCATCGCCGAGGCCGCCGTCACCGAACCCACCAGCGCCGAGCCCACCGGCGGCCAGTCCCCCGTCGCCGAAGCCACCGTCGGGTTCGCCGCCGAACCCGCCGAAGCCGCCCTCGGCTCCGCCGAACCCGCCGTCGCCCCCGGCGCCGAAGTCACCGAAGCCCCCTTCGGCACCCCCGCCGGCCTGCCCACCGAGGTCCTCGCCCGTACTCGCGTTCCCGTGCTCGTCAAAGCCGCCGAAGCCGCCGAAATCTCCGAACTGTCCCTGACCACCGGCCGATTCGACGGGCGACTGGTCCAGTAGCGGGCCGCCGAGCAGGCTGTGGGAGCCGGTCGACGCCACGTCGACACCGCCGACGCCCTCCTGACCCGCGGCGGGATCCGGCAGCTCCGACGAGTGAGCGGCGGAAGCCGGGCCCCCGGCGTCGTGGTCGCCGGAGACCTGGTCCGCCGGAACGGCGTGAGTCGTGGAGACGTCATGCGTCGCTGCGGGGACATGGTCCGCCGCTACGGCGGGTTCGGTTGATACGACGTGGTCGGCCGGGACATCGTGATGCGCCAGCGCATGCGCCGCGCTTCCGAAGAACAGGGACGACTTGGACAGCCGCGCGTCGAGAGCGGCCGGTCCCCCGTCGGTGCCGGACTCGACGCGGAGGGAGCGGAGTTCGGCCACCTGGACGGGTGACAGGCCGAGTCTTCGCGCCACCTCGCCGGTGTCGCCGTCGAGTTCGGCGCGGAAGGCCGGGTCGACGGCCAGGCGGGTCAGGGCAGCACGATATGCGTCGTCGGTCATGATTCGGTCTCCGTCGGTCTGCGGGCATTGATGCCGATCGCGGCGGAGCCGAGGATCCCCCCTGGTCGGCGGCAACTGCCATTTCCGGCCATCCCCGCCGATACCTGCAGGACACGTTATAGAGGCTTGGCATGGGCAACGCAAGAGCAGCGAGCGGGGTGGTTGACGTGCGCCGGGCGCCCAGCCGCGTCGCGCACTCACCGATCAGATATGGCCATCGCCCCACCGGCATGTCGACGAAATGCGGAACAGCCGCAGCCTGCCCCCTGTCAGCCCTTCCTCCCCAGCGAAAGCGCTCGACATACTCCTCGGTGACCCGCTGGCAGCCGAAGGTGTACTGCCGCTGCCTGGCACGACACACCCACGAGCCGAACTCGGCCCTGGGTCGGAAGGTCGGCCTCAGCCGTTCACCACAGCCCCGGCAGATCTTCTCCCCGGCCCGTCCGGCGTCCCCGGACACGCGGGCAGCGCAGGGCTCCAGGCTACTCAGAATCGAGGCTTGGAACCGCGCACTAAGAGGTCGTTTTCTCCCGATGTTTCATCCCGGAATGAGTGTTTGATCCCGGGGTGTCGGGTTGCGCCAGGAGATGGTGGCCTCGCCGGTGAGGCGGCGGGCCACGAGGTCGGTCATGGCCAGGTGGATCATGGCTCCGCACCGGGCGGACAGGGTCTCGTAGTCGCGGGCGAGACGTCGGTGGAGCATCAGCCAGCCGTAGGTCCGCTCGACCGCCCAGCGCTTCGGGATCGGGGTGAATCCGTTGGTCCCAGGGAGTGCGGGCGGTGATTTCCATGTCGATGCCGAGGGTGGCCGCGTGCCCGACGAGGTGTCGGCGATAGCCGCCGTCGACCCAGACTTTGCGGATGGTGGAACGGGCCGCGGCGACCTGGTCGACGAGGTGGGTGCCGGTTGCGGAGTCCTGCACGCCCGCGGCCGTGACCAGCACCGCGAGCAGCAGTCCGAGGGTGTCGGTGACGATGCTCCGCTTGCGGCCCACGATCCTTGTCGCAGCGTCGGTGCCCTGTCCGGCGGCCGGAACGCTGGTGGAAGTCTTCACACTCTGGACGTCGATGACGCACACCGAGGGCTCTGCGCCCCTTGCCCTCCTGCTGCCGTAACAGCCTGCGCAGTACGCCGGTGAGCTGGGCGAACACGCCATCCTTCTGCCACTTGGCCAAGTAGCCGTAGCAGGTCCCCCAGGGCGGGAAGTCGCGCGGCAGGCAGCGCCACTGCACCCCGGTGCGGTCCACGTACAGGATCGCGTTCACGATCTCGCGCAGATCGTGCTCGGGCGGGCGTCCGATGTTCAGCGCATGCCGGCGCCGCTCGGCCCGCCAGGCACTGAGCACCGGCTCGATCAATGCCCAGCGGACACCGGACAGGTCACTGGCATACACACGACGTTCGGTCATGACCTGGACATACCGCCAGGGAACGGGCCGCGGCAGATGAGGAAGCCAGTGCGGCTGCTGCTGACCGAGCCGCCGTGTCCGAGCCCGCAGCCGTGCCCTGGCTGCGGGCCGTCGGCATTACCGCGGTCGAAATGGAGGGCGTGTTGTCTGCGGACATGATCGCGGGGGCCGAGCTGCGTGGCCTGGCCACCCGGCCGAACCCGATGCACGCCCGGCACGCACCTGCCTCGCAGACAGGAGGAGCAGGGTTCCAATGCTGAGTCTGCGGGGCAGGTGCATGACTCACGTACCCTGCGATGCGTCCGATAAGCCCGATCCCTCCCAACTGCCGCAAGAGAGCTTCTCTTTCACGCCAGTGGGCCCGGCCGGGTCGGCCGGGCCCACCATTGCTCGCGCGTGGCGCGCTCCTCGCGCCGGGTGTCTTTCGTCTACCAGCGGTACCAGCGGCCCCTGCGGCCTGCGCCGTCCGCGGAGCGGACGACGAAGCCGAGCAGCCACACGATGAGCACGATCACCGCGATCCACCACAGTGCCTTCAGGGCAAAGCCCGCGCCGAAGAGGATCAGAGCCAGCAGAAGAACCAGAAGCAGGGGAACCATCGTTATCAACCTCCTGGCCACCGGATGCCCTTACTTCAGCCCTACAAGCACACAAAATATGAGTTACTTCGAAGGGATGAGGGGCATGGACGCGCCGCACGCCGTCGACGGTTCCCCCTTTTCTCGCACCTCACGCACCGCAGACACGCTGCATGCATGACTCAAAGCTATGTCGTGGCCTTGGGTTAGTGGGACCGTTGCGAAGGTGCGCGTACAGCCGACACCCGAGACCGGCGACCGAGGGAACTGAGCCGCACGACCGCCATCGAAAAGGCCTGACTCAGGGCCGAACAGCACGCCACCGCCCAACGAAGAGCTGAACAGGCGCCAACAAAGGCAAGGGCGAAGCTTGCCCTGGTCACCGCGCTGCCCGCCCCCGCCAGCTCCCCTCCCGCGGCTGCGGCCGCAGCGCCCGCCACCCACGTGGCCGGTGCACCGGCACCCCTCCTCCACGCAAGTAGTCCCACCTCGGCGGGCGTGAACTGTGTCATCGAGTCGGTGTCTCGCGCGACCGACCACCCTGATGTTGTAATAGACTCTAATGTAGTACACCTATTACCTATCGGGGAGGGGTCGTGCCGTTCAGGAGCACTGCCGAGGCTGTACACGCATGGGTCGAGGGCTGGGCCGTATCACGTGGCGCGGCCGAACCGACGCCTGCTGCCTGGGGTTTCACGGTCCAGGTCGGGCTGCCCAAGGAGGTGGCGCGGCACGTCCTGACCGCCGCCGACGAGGCGACCGTCCGGAAACTGGCCGAGAACAGCGCCGCCGGCGTGGCACTGAAGACGTTCGTGCCGGCGCCGGACCTGGAGGCGTGGCTGCCGCCGGGCTGGGGCCTGCTGGACGGCCACGCCGTCTTCATGGCCGTCCCCCTGACCGGCCTCGGGACCCCGCCCGGCCTGCCCAAGGGCTACCAGCTGAGCAGCTGGAACCGAGGCGGCGTCACACGGGTCGTGGTGCGTGCCGCCGACGGGGCCTTCGCAGCCCGCGGGCAGATAGCCGTCACCGGCGCGACCGCCGCCGTGGACCAGGTGGAGACCGCCCCGGAGCATCAGCGGCGGGGCCTCGGGCGGGTGGTGATGGGCTCGCTCGCCGAGGCAGGCGTCCGCCAGGGGGCGAAGGCGGCCGTACTGGGCGCCACCGAGGAGGGCCGCGCGCTGTACGAGACCATCGGCTGGCAGGTGCTGGCCCCACTGAGCGCGGCCATGCGGACCACGGACACCGGCTCCGGGGCGAACGGCGGGTAACACCTGGCGGCAGCAGATCAGGAGCAGGGCCCGGTCGTCACCCCCATCCACGACCCGCGCCGAGCCCGCCGGCCTCCCTGCCCGGAACGACCCCCACACCGGACGTGTCGCCGACCGCGCCCCCTTCCACCACTACCAAGGTCTGCGGTTCAAGTGTTACCAGGACCGTGGCGCAGCTCACGGATCCTGACAGGGTGCGGACATCCGGTGAAGTCCCAGCGTCACAGACGGCCGCGGACGCACAGAACCGATCCACGTCACCCGCAAGGGTGATGGAATGCTGAGCCGAAGCTCAGTAGTTGTCACCGGCAGAGCCGGATGACGCGGCGAATGAGACCGAACGAGGCAGCGTGGTTGTCACCAACAAGGCACGCAGCTTGTCACAGCTGCTCACTCCCTTTCTGTCACCAGTCCCGCGAGCAGCGGCTGGAGGGGTGCGCGGCCGTTGGCGCTCGCCCTGCGGTCCGAACATGATCAGGTATTCGACCGGACGCTGCAGTTCGCCACCCCGTGCGGGGTGCGGGTGTCGAACTCGGCGACGTCCCCGGGGGTCAGGATGAGGTCTTGGCCGCCGAGCGCGAGCCACAGTCGTCCGTACAGGACGCACAGCCACTCGTAGCCGTCGTGGGAGACCCGCTGGGCCGCGCGGGCGGGTCCTGAGGGCAGGCAGGACGTGCTTGTGGGCGTGCAGGCTGCCGACGTACCGGGTCAACGGCAGCACTGCCTTGTCGTCGCCGAAGCTCAGCGGCGCCGTAGCGCGCGGCTCGGCCGCGGGGGCGGGTGCCGTGCCGGCCAGTTCGTCCAGGGAGACGCCGTACTCCTTCGACAGCTGCAGCAGCACCTCCAGGGTGGGCTTGCGTCGGCCGGTCTCGATCCGGGAGAGCGTGCTGGTCGAGATGCCGGTCGCGCAGCTGACACGGGCGAGCGTCGTGCCGTGGTGCTCGCGCGCGGCCCGCAACCGGGGGCCCCTTGCGGCCAGCGTGCCGTCCACGTCGTCGACTGCCACCTTCCCGCTCCTTCTTGCCGTGCCGCTCCACCGCTGTGTCCTGCAAGGTTGCCAGGATGGCAAGACTGATCGCGTCGGGCGGGTGCTGCGCCGCATGATCGATGGGTAGCCGCGTCGCCCCGAACCGAGGAGAAGCCCATGCAGCCCGAGCCGACCGCCGAGACCCGCCACCGCACCGTCGAGGCCCCGGCCGGGCGCCTGCACCTGGTCGAGCAGGGCACCGGCCCGCTGGTCCTGCTCGTGCACGGCTTCCCCGAGTCCTGGTACTCCTGGCGCCGCCAGCTCCCGGCCCTCGCCGCGGCCGGCTACCGGGCGGTGGCGATCGACGTGCGCGGTTACGGCCGTTCCTCCAAGCCGGAGGCGACCGATGCCTACCGGATGCTCGACCTGGTGGAGGACAACGTCGCCGTCGTGCGTGCCCTGGGCGAGGAGAACGCGGTGGTTGTCGGCCACGACTGGGGCTCCAGCATCGCCGCCGCCTCCGCGCTGCTCCACCCCGAGGTCTTCCGTGCCGTCGGCCTGCTGAGCGTCCCCTACGCGCCGCCCGGCGGGCCCCGCCCCAGCGACATCTTCCGTCAGATCGGCGGCCCCGGGCAGGAGTTCTACGTCTCCTACTTCCAGGAGCCCGGCCGCGCCGAGGCGGAGATCGAGCCCGATGTCCGGGGCTGGCTCGCGGGCTTCTACGCGGCCCTGTCCGCCGACACCATGCCCGCCCAGGGCGAGCCCGATCCGCACTTCGTCGCCCGCGGCGGCCGGCTGCGCGACCGCTTCCCCACGGGGGTCCTCCCGACCTGGCTGAGCGAGGAGGACCTCGACTTCTACGCCGGGGAGTTCGAGCGCACCGGGATCACCGGCGCACTCAACCGCTACCGCAACATGGACCGAGACTGGGAAGACCTCGCCCCGCACCGCGGAGCCCCGATCAAGCAACCGTCCCTGTTCATCGGCGGCGCCCTGGACGCCTCCACCACCTGGATGTCCGACGCTATCGACGCCTACCCCACCACCCTCCCCAGCCTGTCGGCCTCCCACCTCCTGGACGGTTGCGGCCACTGGATCCAGCAGGAGCGCCCCGACGAGGTCAACCGCTTGCTGACCGACTGGATCGCCACCCTCCGGGGCTGAACCAGATAATCCAGGCGTGGCAGTCCGTGCACTGGCGCGGTGCCCGAGGCGGCAGCGGCGGCGCCGGAGCTGTGATGTACGGAGTATGGGTGGGCTGGTCGGAGACGGAGAACCGCATGGGCTTGTCAGCCTCGTCGAGGAGCGCGGCCCGCGGCAGGACCAGGGGGGTGGTCAGCGTGCGGGTGGGAGGCACGGGCAGCGAATCGCTCGGCGGCCTCCAGCCGGATCCGCTCGCGAAACGCCTGCCGCTCGGGCGTCGGCCCACCACCGTGCGGATGTCTCGCACAACCGGCATACCGCGCTGATCACACCTCGTCAGCCCCTGCCGACATCATGCCTTACGTCACGCTTTCAAAGGTCAGGAGTGCCAAATTGTGTTGCATTCAAACGAGTTCGGCCCTGTCAATGCCCGCCCATGAGCCCGTTGGGGTGGCCCGCTGACCGATGCGGGTATGGACAGAGTGAACCGCTTCCGGGCCGAGGCGGCCGTCCGGGGTCTGCCGCCGGAGGAGGCGGAGGAATGGACACGTGTCGCCCGCACGGCTGTACTTGGCGGAGGGCGGTGACGGTCCCCTCGTGGCCCGGGTCGGCGGCGACCTCATGCTGCCGCACGGCGCGCCGAGGCCGTCGGATCCCTTCATGGCCTGCGTCGACCTCGCGGCTCTCCCGCCGGGCGTCACTGGCCTCCCGCTCCCCGCCGACGGCCACCTGCTCCTCTTCTCCGGCACCGATGTGCACGGCATCGGGGGGCAGGTGTCCGACGCGGTGCTGTACGTCCCCGCCGCCACTCCGACAACCCCGAGCCTCCTCGAACACAGCCGGCGCGAGCCGTACCGGCCGCGTGAACTCCGCACGGTCTGGCACCAGCCGAGCGCGCAGATGCCGGAGAACTTCGCCCCCGACCGATGGGGCGAATGCCCCGAGGACGAGCAGTTCGAACTCGCCGACGAACTCGCCGACACCTGGGCAGACGTGGGCGGCTACCGCCCTTTCTGGGTCTTGCAGATGGGCAGCCACCCCGTCTCGCCCCAGAACGACCCCGTCCACTACGCCCGTGATCCCGAGGAGGCCCCCTCCGAGCAGGGCGGTGCGGCCCACGGGGAGAGCGCCGACGACTCGGCTCCCCTGCCACATGGAGGTGCGGTGACGACGTCACGGAACTGGACTCCGGCGTGGCCCGCTGGGTGATCCGCCGCCGGGACCTGGCGGCCCGACGCTTCGACCGGGTCCACCGCTACGTCGAAATGGCCTGACCGCGCGGGGGCGTGAACGTCCGGTTCCCCGGCGCTCATGTGCCGCCCTCTCCGGCCACGCCTACCCGGTCCGTGTCGTCACTGTGACGATCGGTCTGCCCGGAACCCACTGCCGTCCTCGGCCCCCGGCCCAGTCTGCCCGTGGGAGGGACACGGCCGTGGGCCCGTGGGGCGCTGCCCACGCCCTGGTGAGCGGCGCCGGGTTTTCCCGGGCCGCGGCAGCGGCCGTAGGGAGGCGGGCTGGTCAGCGGTCGCCGGATCGCCGGTCCGGTCCGGCACCGGGAATGCCGGGCTCGTCTGCCGCCGTCCGTGGCCCGGGTGGCGGGCTCAGCGGAGCAGCAGGTCGCGGATCGCATCCGTGATCTCGCCGGGCGCCTCCTCGGCCATGAAGTGCCCCGCGCCGGTCAGCCGGTGGTCCAGGTCCGGCGCCCACGCCTGCCAGACCGCGGCGGCGTCGTAGCCCAGTTGCGCGCCCCAGTCCTGCTGGACGACCGTCACGGGCATGGCCAGCTGGGAACCGGCGTCCTGGTCGGCCTGGTCGTGTGTGATGTCGATGCCCGCCGAGGCCCGGTAGTCCGCGACGATCGACGGCACGGCCGCGGCGCATGCCCGCAGGTACGCGGCTCGGACCGGTTCCGGCACGGCGGCCGGGTCCCTGGCCCAGGCGTCGAGGAAGGAGCCGAAGTAGGCGTCCGCGCTGTTGGCGATCATCGTCTCCGGCAGCCCCGGCGGCTGCGCCATGAGGAACAGGTGGTAGCCGACCGCCGCCGGGACACCGTGCAGGACGTTCCACATGTCCAGCGTCGGCACGACATCGAGGATGCCCAGATGGGTGAGGGTCTCGGGATGGTCCAGCCCCGCCCGGAAGGCGACCAGGGCGCCCCGGTCGTGGCCGACCAGGGCGAAGCGTTCGTGCCCGAGCGCCGCCGCCAGGGCGACGACATCGGCGGCCATGGTGCGCTTGGAGTACACGTCAGGGCCGGTGGCCACCGGCTTGTCGCTGGCGCCGTAGCCGCGCAGGTCGGGACAGATCACCGTGTGCTCGCCGGCGAGCCGTTCGGCGACGTGCCGCCACATCAGGTGGGTCTGCGGAAAGCCGTGCAGCAGCACGACCGGGCTGCCGCTGCCGCCGACGGCGGCGGCCAGCTCCACTCCGTCCGTGCCGGGCAGGCGGACCTGGTCGAAACCGGGAATGGCGAGCGTCATGAAAGGCCCCTTCCTGGGGTCGGCGGACCGACGAAAGTGGTGGTCCGAGGACTGACGGGACCAGCGTGGGCGACGGCGATCAGCAGCCGATCAGTACGCTTCGAGCCGAGGAGTCACGGCGCGGAAGATGGAGGACATGCGAATCGACGTACTCGGTGCCGTGCGGGCCCTCCGCGACGACGGCACCCCGGTCGACCTGGGCGGACCCCGCCATCGTGAGGTGCTCGCCCGGCTCGTCGCCGCCGAGGGCCGGATGGTCCCCACCGACACCCTCGTGGACGACCTGTGGGCCGAGCCGCCGGTCCGCGCCGTCGGCGCGTTGCGCACGTTCGTCGCCGCGTTGCGCCGCGCCATCGAACCCGACCGGCCGCCCCGCATCCCGCCGCGCGTCCTCGTCACGGAAGGACCCGGCTACGCGCTGCGCCTGCCGCGTGACACCGTGGACGTCCACCGGTTCGAGGACGCCCTGGCCCGCGCCCGCCGCAACCCCGACGCGCTGACCGACCTCGATGCGGCCCTCGCAGCCTGGCGTGGCCCCGCCTATGCCGACGTGACCGGCTCCGCGTGGGCCCAGCGCGAGCGGACCCGGCTGGAGGAGCTGAGGCTGGAGGGTGTGGAACTGCGCGCCCGCCTCCTCCTCGACTCCGGTTCAGGAGCCGAGCTCGTCGCCGAACTGGGCGCCCACGTCACCGAACACCCCTGGCGCGAGCCGGCCTGGGGACTGCTGGCCCGCGCACTGCACCGGGCGGGCCGTCAGGTGGAAGCGCTGGCCACCCTGCGCCGTGCCCGCACGATGCTCGCGGACCAGCTCGGGCTCGACCCTGGCGCCGGCCTCCGGCGCCTGGAGACGGACATCCTCCGCGGAGCTACGACGCTCCAGCCTCCGCGTACCGTGTGGACCGCCGGCGTACGATTCGGCCCGCGCACCACCGTGGACCTGGCCCGCACCCTCGCACTGGCGGGTGGCGACGCCCTCGTCCACTCGCGGCGCGACCGCCTCGCCGCCGTCCAGGCGGCGGAACGCACCGGGGACATCGCCCTGACCGCCCGCGTCATCGGCGCCTACGACGTGCCCGCCCTCTGGAGCCGGGCCGACGACCCCGAGCAGTCCCGCGCCGTCGTCGCGGCGGCCGAGCGCACGCTCACCGCGCTGGGCACCGACGGCCCCGCCGAGCTGCGCGCCCGCCTGCTGGCCACCGTCGCGGTCGAGAGCCGCAGCGCCGACCTGTCGGGCACCGGACGGAGGCGTGCCGGACAGGCGGCGCGCGAGGCCGAGGCGCTGGCCCGGGAGCTGGGCGATCCTGCCCTGCTGGTGTTCGCCCTCAACGGCGTGTTCCTCCAGTCCTTCACCCGGCCCGGCCTCGCGGCGCCGCGGGATGCGATCGGCGCCGAGATCCTGGGCCTGGCCACCCGGCACGGGCTGCCGAACTTCGCCGTGCTCGGCCGGCTCATCCGCCTGCAGTCCGCCTCCGCTCTCGGCGACCTCGACGCCGCGACCGCACACGCCGAGGCCGCCGATCGGCTCGCCGTCAGCACGGAGGCTTCTCTCGTCCCCGTACTCACCGGCTGGTTCCGGGCCCGTGCCACGGCCGCCCGCAGCACAGAACCGGGCGGGCCGGACGCAGCCACGGCCGCGGCGCACTACCGCGCCGCCGAAGACGCCCTCGCCGAAACAGCGGGCATGCCCGGGCTGCACCGGGGCCTGTTCGCCCTCGCCCTCCTGGGCCTACGTCTCCTGCACGGCCGTCCCGCGCCCACCGATCCCCATCTCGACTGGGGCCCGTACCGCCCCTGGGCGCACCCCTTGGTGCTGCTCGCCCGCAACCGGGCCGAGGAGGCTCGTAACGCGCTGACCACGGCACCTGTACCACCTCTTGATCACATGCAGGAGGCACTGTGGTGCCTGACCGCCCACGCTGCCGCCCGCCTCGGCGAGCACCCGGTCGCCGCGCGCGCGGCGGCGGCCCTGCGCGCCGCCCGCACCGAACACGCGGGCGGGGCGAGCGGGATGCTGACGCTGGGGCCGGTGGCGCGGTACCTGGCGGAGGCGGAGGCATGCGCCGACAAGAGATGACCGACATCGTCCGTGGCCCGCTCCACCTGCCCGTCGCCCTGACCGGGCAACTGGGCCCCGGACCGGCCCAGCCATATGTGCCACAGTGAGGCCATGAGCCGTTCCGACCGATGACGAGCTGAGGTCGGCGCTTCGATACACCGACTCGGCGTCCTGGTCCGCCAGGTCAGCCGCCGTCTGGCCGGCGCGGCGGACATCCCGGAGGCAGCGGCAGCCCTCCACCGGCTACTGCTGGGCGAGGGCAAGCCTCTCCTGCGCACAGCCCGCGGCCATCGCGTGCGAAGAAGGGCTTCCACACTTCCCGTCCAGGCGCTGCCCTTTCACGGACACAAGCAGATGGTCATGGAGCGAGGGGCGCCCGGAGCGTGCCTGGTAGTGGCGGAAGCGGGCGGCGACCAGACCGCCGGGCGGCCGCACCCGGTGGATGCCGTCCTTGCCGTACCGGATCACCGCCACTTCGTCCTCGATCCACTCCAGTACCGCTCGATCGCGCGCTCGTGCGCAGTCTCGATCACCCGCCGGGTCTCCTCATCTCCCAGCCTCCACAACAGGTAGATCGTCGGCTGCGGCCGGAAGACGAAGTCGACACCGGTCACCGTCACCCGGCGTCCCAGGGCGCCGGCCTTGAACGCCTTCTTCGGGGAGTCGCCCTTGGCGAGCCGGTCGGCCTCGATCCGGTCCGCGTACGGGTGACGACCCCGCTCGCCGAACAGGTTCCGCAGCTGCGCCTCGGTGACCTCCTGCCCTGCCATCAGTCCGAGCACGGCCAGGCCGCGGCCCTTCCATCGCCCCGGCCGGGACACCGGCTTGCTCCTGGGCCTCGCGCAGCGGCGTACGCGCTGGGCGGCCGCCGTCGCCGACGACGGTCTCTCGCAGGTAAGGTTCTCCGGCGTGCGCAGCCAGCGTCGCCGGATCCGTAGTGCGGCCCTCCAGCAACTCCGGTATCGCGGCCTGCTGGTGGGCCTGGGCGGCGGCGGCCCGCTGCGCCGGGGTGAGTGCGGCATCCTGGTCCTCGACCGCCCCGACGACACTGAGCTTCGCCGCCTGCTGTTGGCCCGGCTGG
>NZ_JBIATN010000060.1:0-23954 GCF_042891825.1 Streptomyces sp. NPDC001852 | reverse complement strand
GCGTTGCGGGAGATCTCGGCGGAGCAGTTGGCGGGGGCGGGTTCGGCGTTCCACGAATCCCTCTTCCAGCTCGACTGGGTACGACTGCCGGAGGTCCAGGGTGGGCCGGTGCCGGAGGGCGTGAGGGTCCTGCGGGCGAGGCCTGGGGCCGGTGCCGAGGCGGTGCGTGCCGGGGTGAATGCCGCGTTGGCGGAGCTGCGGTCGGCCGAGGGCCGGCTGGTGTTCGTCACGCGGGGTGCCATGGCGTTGCCGGGTGAGGATGTCACCGATCTGGCGGGTGCGGCCGTGTGGGGTCTGGTGCGCTCCGCTCAGTCGGAGGATCCGGACCGTTTCGTCCTGATCGACACCGACACCGAAACGGACGCAGAAGCGGATGACGCGGTCGCTCTGGCCCTGGCGACGGGTGAGCCGCAGGTCGTCGTCCGGGCCGGCGCGGCCTACGGCGCCCGCCTCGCCCGTACCCCCGTGGCACCGGACCCCGAACCCCTGAACTTCTCCTCCGGAGGCACGGTCCTGGTGACGGGTGCGACGGGCACCCTGGGTGGCCTCTTCGCCCGGCATCTGGTGTCCGAGTACGGTGTGCGCCGTCTGCTGCTGACCAGTCGCCGGGGTGAACAGGCCCCTGGTATGCGGGAGTTGGCCGAGGAACTGACCGCTCAGGGCGCCGAGGTGACGGTGGCGGCCTGTGACGCGGCGGACCGGGAGGCCCTGGCCGCTCTCCTGGATGACGTGGACCTTTCCGGTGTGGTTCATGTGGCGGGTGTCCTGGACGACGGTGTGATCGCGTCCCTGACGCCGGAGCGGGTGGAGAGGGTGCTGCGTCCGAAGGTGGACGCGGCCCTGAACCTGCACGAGCTGACCGCCGGCAAGAACCTCACCGCGTTCGTGCTCTTCTCCTCCGCGGCGGGCACCCTGGGCAATCCGGGGCAGGGCAACTACGCGGCCGCGAACACGTTCCTGGACGCGCTCGCCACCCACCGCAAGGCGCATGGCCTGCCCGCGCAGTCCCTGGCGTGGGGCCTGTGGGGCGGAGGCATGGCCGACACCCTGGACGAGGCGGAGCGCGACCGGATGAACAGCACCGGTGTCCACGCACTCACCCCGGAACAGGGCCTGGCGCTGTTCGACACCGCGAGCGCCCTGCCTGCCCCCGCCCTCGTCCCCATCGCCCTGGACCTGAAGGCGTTGCGCTCGGCCGGTGAGGACCTGCCCGCCCTGTTCCGCGGGCTGGTCCGCGTCACCAGGCGCCGTGCGGCCCGCGCCCAGGCGGATCCGTCGGTGCTGCGCGGGCGGCTCGCGGCCCTGGAGCCGGGCGCGCGGGAGGAAGCCCTGCTGGCGCTGGTGCTGGAGCACGCCGCCCAGGTCCTCGGGCACACCTCCGCGGACGCCGTCGCGCCCGAGCGGGATTTCCTGGAAGCGGGTGTGGACTCGCTCAGCGCCATGGAACTGCGCGGAGCGCTCAACGCTGCTCTCGGGCTCGCCCTGCCGCCGATGGCCGTGTTCGACAGCAAGACCCCGGTCGGACTGGCGCGTGAACTCGTCGAGGCCCTGGACCGTTTCGACGACGCGTGCACGGAGGCCGGGGCTGTGGGCGGCCGGGCGGACCGGGACGACGAGGACACCGTGACCGGACTGTTCCGCCGGACCGTCCTCGAGGGCCGGACCACCCAGGCGTTCGGTCTGCTGCGTGCGGTCGCGGATCTGCGGCCCACCTTCGCGTCGTACGAGGACCTGCCCGCCCCGCTGCGCGCGGTGCGGCTCGCGGACGGCCCGGCCCGGCCGCGGCTGATCTGCCTCGGTACGCCCATGGCCACCGGGGGCACGCACCAGCATGCCCGGCTGGCCGCGTACTTCCGTGACGTGCGCTACCTGGCCGGTCTCCCCTCGCCGGGTTTCCAGCGCGGCGAGCACCTGCCGGCCTCCGTCGACGCGCTCACCTCGGCACTGGCGCACGCCGTGCTGGAGGCGGCGGCGGGCGAGCCGTTCGTGCTGCTCGGCTACTCCTCCGGGGGCCTGCTGGCCTACGGGACCGCGGGCCGGCTGGAGCAGCTGGGCACGCCCGCGGCCGGTGTGGTCCTCGTCGACACGTACGTGGTCACCCAGGAGGCCGGCGGCGGCATGCAGGCGCAGGTCTTCGAGCAGATGTCCGCCGCGCTCGTGGAACGCGACTCGCAGTACGGCATGTTCGACACCGCGGTGCTGTCCGCGATGCGCGCCTACTTCGACCTGCTGCCGCTGTTCTCCCTCGACGCCGTCGAGACCCCGGTGCTGTTCGTCGGAGCCGAACGCAGCTTCCTGGCCGACGGCCCCGGGGACGCCGTGCCCGCCGACGACTCCTGGCAGGCCCGGCCCTGGAACCCCGGCCACACCTACCGCTCCGTGCCCGCCGACCACTTCACGATCGTGGAGGAGGCGGCGGAGCAGACCGCGCAGGTCGTCGAGGAGTGGATCTCGGCCCAGAACACATGAAGAAGGTGAGGACCATGACGCCGGCCCCGAGCGCCAAGGGAACCGTTCCGTTCGGCGAGTACAAGACCTGGTACCGGGTCACCGGAGACCTCGGCTCGGGCCTCGCGCCGGTCGTCGTGGTGCACGGCGGCCCGGGCTCCACGCACGACTACCTGCTGCCGCTCGCCCGGCTCGCCGAGGAGGGCCGGCCGGTCGTCCACTACGACCAGATCGGCAACGGCGGCTCCACCCATCTGCCGGGCCGCGGCGCGGACTTCTGGACGGTGGAGCTGTTCCTGGCCGAGCTGGACAACCTGCTGAGCCGGCTCGGCATCGCCGACGACTACGTGCTGTTCGGCCAGTCCTGGGGCGGGCTGCTGGTGGCCAGGCACGCCGCCGCCCGCCCCGCGGGCCTGCGCGGTCTCGTCATCGCCAACTCCCCGGCATCGTACCCGCTGTGGCTGGAGGAGATGGCGGTGCTGCGCGCCCAGTTGCCGCCGGGCGTCAACGAGACGCTGCTGCGCCACGAGGCGGCGGGGACGACCAGCAGCGAGGAGTACTACGAGGCGATGACGCCCTTCTACGAGAAGCACGTCTGCCGTCTCAAGCCGTGGCCGCGCGAGTACCAGGCCTCGTTCTACGAGGTCTACAACGATCCGACGGTGTACTACGCCATGAACGGCCCCAGCGAGTTCCACGTCGTCGGCACGCTGAAGGACTGGGGCGTCGAGGACTGCCTGCCGGACATCTCCGTGCCGACGCTTGTCCTGTCCGGCCGCCACGACGAGGCGACGCCGAAGACCGTGCGCCCCTACCGGGAACTGATCCCCGACGCCCGCTGGGTGATCTTCGAGAACTCCAGCCATCTGCCCCACCTGGAGGAGCCGGAGGCCTTCTTCGAGGTCATGACGGAATACCTCAAGAGCCTCTGAAGGATTCGGCTCGACCCGGCGGCCAGTGCTACGGAAATTCCGCTGAAGAATCACTCGAATTCGACTTGAGTGCGGGTCGGATTCCGCTGGAGAAATGCAGGGGAGCCCGATGGCGGAAAGTCGCCGCTCGTTTTCCGGCGCAGCCTCAAGTGATCGGCCCTGAACTGCGACTACGTGCCCGTCGGTGCTGCCGGCGGGCACGTTCGCCCGTGTGAGTGCGTGTCGTTCCGGCCATCCGGTGCGCGTGTTGATCGGAGTGTGTCTCGAGTTCCGCTTGAGCAGGAGAATTGCCCTCGTTCGGCGTGCACGCTATGCGGCTATGGTTTCCGACAAGGCAATCCGTCCAGCCCGGCGGAGGGCCTGGCAGGGGAAGGGCTAGCCGTAGGAAATTCCGCAGAGGACGGTAGGAGACCGACCACCTCTCGTTCCCTGGCGGACCGTCAGAACCTCTTTGCGATGCCGATACTCCGCATCTCTCCGGATCCGATTGACCCTCCCCCCACGTTCTGCGTATGGTCTACACAGCACTGCGTGCGCCGCACGCAGTAAGGCTCGATCCGATCACGGGAGGCATCGAACATGCCTGAAGTCACTCGCAAGGCCGGCCGGAAGGAGTGGACCGCACTAGGTGTGCTCATGCTGGCCCTGCTGCTCGTGTCGATGGACATGTCGGTGGTGTACTTCGCCGTTCCGAACATCACCGAACAGCTCGAGCCCAGCGCCACCCAGCAGCTGTGGATGTTCGACGCCTACAGCTTCGTGCTGGCGAGCCTCTACATCACGATGGGCTCCATCGGTGACCGGATCGGCCGCCGCAAGCTGCTGATGCTGGGCGCGCTCGTGTTCGGCGTCGGCTCCATCCTCGCGGCCTACAGCCAGAGTTCGGAGATGCTCATCTTCGCCCGCATCTTCCAGGCCGTCGGCGGCGCGACCCTCGAACCGACCGCCATGGCACTGCTGCGCGCGATGTTCCACGACCCGAAGGAGCGCACCAAGGCCGTCGCCATCTTCGTCGGCACGCTCGGCACGGGTGTCACCGCCGGTCCGGTGCTCAGCGGTCTGCTCCTCGCCCACTTCTGGTGGGGTTCCATCTTCCTGATCAACGTGCCCTTCATGATCATGCTCCTGCTCACGGCGCCGCTGCTGCTGCCGGAGTCCAGGAACCCGAGGGCCGGCAAGTTCGACTTCCTGGGATCGCTGTTCACCATCGTCGGTCTCTTCCCCCTCATCTACGGCATCAAGGAGATCGCGGCCAACGGCACCAACTCGGTGCGCCTGGCCTGCATCGCCGTCGGCGTCGTCAGCCTGATCGCCTTCGCGATCCGGCAGAAGGCCTCCGACCACCCGATGCTGGACATGAGCCTGCTGCGCCGCCGCGCCGTCAGCGGTGCGGTGATCACCAAGCTCATCGGTTCCTTCGCGCTGATCGGCTTCACCGTCTTCACCGCGCAGTACCTGCAGTCGGTGCAGGACCGCACCCCGCTGAACGCGGCGCTGTGGAGCCTGGTGCCGTCGGTGGGCGTCGCCGTCATCCAGCCGACCACGGTCTCCTTCCTGGAGAAGGGCGTGCGCCGCTCGTCCATCACCGCGGGCTGCTTCGCCATGGCGCTGGGCGGCTTCGCGATCATGACGCAGCTCTCCGCGGGCTCGCCGCTGTGGCTGATGCTGGTGGCGATGAGCCTGCAGGCCGGCGGCCTGGTCTCGGTCCTCGGTCAGTGCACGGACATGCTGGTCGCCAACGTCTCCGAGGAGGAGGCCGGTTCGGGCACCTCGGTGCTCGAGACGGGCTCGCTGCTCGGCGGTTCGCTCGGTATGGCGCTGCTCGGCAGTGTCGGCGCCTACGTCTACGGCAAGGACGTCAAGGAGAAACTGCCCAGCGGTCTGCCCAAGGAGGCCTACCACGCCGCTCCCGACACCCTGGGCGGTGCCATCGTGGCGGCGGAGAAGATGCCCGGCCAGACCGGTCAGACCGTCCTCAAGGTGGCGCGCGACGCCTTCACCCACGGTCTCAACCTGGCGGCCGTCGCGGCCGGCGCCGTGGTCGTCCTGGGCATGATCTTCGTGACCGCCGCCCTGCGCAAGGTGCCCAACGCCCCGCAGTCCGACGAGGAGCACGAGTCCCGTGTCGTCGCCCAGCAGGCACCGGCGTCCTGGCAGACCGAGGTGAACAGCCCGGCGCAGGCCGCGATGTGGGCCGACCCGGGAGAGTCGCAGGCGTACTGAGCACCGACCGTGCTCCCGCGCGGACCGCGGGAGCACGGTCCGTCCCCGGGCACGGGCCTCCCGGCCGGCGATCGCACCCCTGGCGTTCGCCGGCCGGGAGGCCCGTGCCGCTTGATGTGATCCCCCGGCCCGCCGGAGGAGCCGGTTGACCGGGGAAGCCTTACTGCGTACCATATAAACGTGGCTGCGTGCGCCGCACGCAGTAATGGTGGCGGTCGTCGCCGCTCACCGCACCATGGCAGTCGATCGGCCGAGTCCCCCGTCCGGCGATCGGCACGAGGGCTTGACTCCGCACCGGGGTCAAGCCCTCGGTCGTACGCCATGGCCACTGGGCTAGATTGTGATGACGGTTTGTCGACACAGCCGGAGCAACAGAAGCCGGAAGAAGGCGGGCGCATATGGGTAACGACAGTGTCATCGGCCTGCCGACCAGCATCGAAGTGGCCTGGGGCCTTCGGGAACCCTCCCAGAAGGGGCCCAAGCGCATCCTGAGCCTCGGCCGGATCGTGGACACCGCCGTGACGGTCGCGGATGCCGACGGGATCGGCGCGATCTCCATGAGCCGTATCGCCAAGGAACTGAACTCCTCGACGATGTCCCTCTACCGGTACGTCTCGGCCAAGGACGAGCTGCTGCCCCTGATGGTGGACGCCGCCTTCGGCCCGCCGGTGCCCCACCCCGACCCCAGGCCGCGCTGGCGGGCCGGGCTCGAGCACTGGAGCCGCTCCTACCTGGACGTGCTGCGCCGGCACCCCTGGGTGGTGCGCATCCCCATCAGCGGCCCGCCCTCCACGCCCCACCAGATCGCCTGGGCCGAACAGGGGCTGCGCTTCCTGCAGCGCTCCGGTCTCAGCGAGGCCCAGAAGATGTCCTCGATCCTGCTCCTGGCCGGCCTGGTCCGCAACGAGGCCCAGCTCGCCGACACCTACGAGGCCTTCGCCAGGTCGGGACCCGACGGCGCGGAAACGATGCTGGACTACCGCCGGCTCATCGAGAAACTCGCGGACGCGGACCGCTTCCCCGCCATCAACGCGGCCATGGAAGCGGGCGTCTTCGACGACTCCGACGGCGAGGACACCGAGTTCTCCTTCGCCCTCACCTGCGCCCTGGACGGAATAGAGGCCCTGATACGGCGCCGGCGCCGGGCGGCCCGCCCGGCCGGGCAGAGCCGCTGACCCACGGCCGGCGGCGCCTCACCCCTCCGGGGCCGCAGGTCGCCGCCCTTCCCCGCCCCGCGGCCGCCAGCGCGCACTCGCCGTCAGCAGATCCGCCGCCCACCCGTCCAGCAGGCCGTCCCCGGCGGCGGCCGACGCCCCCACGGGGTCGCCGAGCACCCCGTTCGCGGTGACCGCCCGCAGCCCCGCGCGACGCAGCACCGGCAGCACCTCGGGCAGCGGCCGGGTGTCGCCCGCCTCCGCCCGCTCCAGGCGTACGGCCTCGGGCCGCAGCACCAGCATGGCCGAGGTCTCGGCCCGGCCCGCGTGACTGTCCCCGGGCTCCCCGGCCGGCTCCCAGAAGTGGGCCCGGCGCCCCTCCGCACGCAGCCGCGCCACCGCCCGGCGCAGGGGTACGGCATTGCCCCCGTGCGCCGAGACGAACGCGACCGCCGCGAACGCGTCGGCGGAGCGCCCCAGTTCGGTCAGCAGCAACTCGGTGGCCCGCTGCCCGATCGACAGGGTGCCGGGGAAGCCCGCGTGCTCCCCGCTGGAGCCGTAGTGCACCGGCGGCGCCAGCACCACCCACGGCCGGGCCGCCGCCAGCCGCTCCGCCAGCGCGAGCGCGATGTCCGTGTCCACCGTGAAGGGCAGATGCGGCCCGTGCTGCTCGGTCGACCCGACCGGCACCACCAGCACGCTCCGCCCCGCCGTGGCGGCGGTCTCCGGCCATGTCTGCTCGGCGAGCCTGCGCGGCTCCGGCATCGTCCCCGCCTCCTTGTGTGTGTGCCGGCCCGGTGCCGGTCGCTGTGCCGAGGCCGTACACCCGTGTGCCGTGCCGTCGGCCCGCCTTCCGCCATGCCGCCCGTGCGAACTCGGCCACGACCGCGTGCCGTTCCGTTCCCGTGGGCCTGGCGTGAGCCGTACGGGGGCTCCGTTTCGGACGGGGAACCGGCATGCCGTGCCGCGCTTCGCCCGCGCGGGGAACCGGCCATGGGCCGCACGGCGTTCCCCTCGCGCCGGCCCCGCAGCGGCCCCGTCCCCGGGTGCGTCCGGCTCCGGCACGCGCACATGCCCGGGTACGGACCCCGGGCTCCGGCCGCCCGGATCACGCCCGCCGCACCCCGTCCCGCCCCGGCCACTCCTGTGCGTCCGGAAGCAGGGGGGCCAGGGTGCGATGGCGCAGGGCGCCCCACCAGACGCCGGCGCCGTAGGCGAGGTCGTCGGCGATGCGGGCCGGGAGCCACTGGTGCAGGGGCAGTTCGGGGCGCTGCGCGCGCCAGTCGGCCAGATGGCGGGCCCAGGCGGCGGCCAGCAGCAGCCGCCCGTGCCGCGAGGCGGCCAGCGCCGGCACCGCCACCGGCCACCACGAGCGGGTGACCGCGTCCGCGAACATCCGGCCCGCTCCCCAGTGGCCGCGCAGTGCCAGCGCCACCGCGTCCTCGGCCGGCACCCCCGTCCCGCGCAGCCTGCGCGGCAGCAGCGACGCGGTGATCAGGGCGGTGGCGGACGCGGCGGCCGGGCGGCCCGCGGCCACGGCGCCCCAGCACGCCAGCGTCCACGGCGACACCCGCACCGGCGCCGCCGCGGTCCCGTGCCGCAGCGCGAGCGGGGCGGCCGACGTGCCGTAGTCGAAGCGCTGCCGCGCCCACGCCGACCACCGGGACCGGGGCGAGTGCCACACCTGGGCGGCCGGCTCGTAGCGCACCAGGTGCTCGCGGGCGGCCAGCCGCCACACCAGGTCGACGTCCTCGCCGAAGCGCATCGTCTCGTCGAACCCGCCCAGCGCGCACAGCGCGGACCTGCGGACGAGCAGGGCGGCGGTCGGCACATAGCTGACCCGGCTGCCGGGGCGGACCACCGCCGGCAGCGGGCCCAGGTCGAGGGGGGAGCGCTCGTGCTCGTACCGCTGCAGCGCGCCGGCGCCCGGCAGGCTGCGCACCCGCGGCGCCACCGCGGCCACCCGCGGATCGGCGAAGTGCGGCAACAGGGCGTCCAGCCAGCCCGGTTCGGGCACGACGTCGGAGTCCAGGAAGGCGATCAGCTCCGTCTTCGCCAGCCGCCAGCCGCTGTTGCGCGCGGCGGCCGGACCGCGCGAGACCGGATGCCGCAGCGCCGCACCGGGCAACGGCACCGCGCTGCCGTCGTCCACGACGACCGCACCGGCGAGTTCCGTCAGCCGCCCCAGCGTCTCCCTCACCTCGGGCCGGTCGCGGACCGGGATCACCGCGGTGACGTCGGCCTCGGTGAACGGGCCCGCCGCGTACCGCGGATGGACCACTCCGGCGGAGATCAGCTGCTCCGCCAGCCGCCGCTGCCGCGGCACGCCGGACACCTGCTGCCCGCCGAGCCACCCGTCCACCAGCCGGGCCCCGGCCGCGCTCAGCCGCAGCACCCGGTAGGGCGAGCCGCCGAGCAGCGTACGGCCGCCGGCCAGCCGGCTGAGGGAGACATCCGGGTCCAGCCGCAGCGGGGCCGCCTCCCGTGTCGTCGCAGCCGCGCTCGGTGTGCTCATGGCAGGAAACCTCCGTCCGCGTGGACGACCGTGCCCGTGACGGCGGACGCCTGCGCACCGCACAGCCAGCACACGGCGGCTGCCACCTCCTCCGGTTCCAGCAGGCGGTCCAGCAGCTGGTGCCGGGCGAACTCGGCGGTGTCCGGCAGCCCGTACAGGTCGGCGCTGGCCCGGAGCATGGGGGTGCGGGTGGAGCCGGGGGAGACCGCGGTGGCGGTGACGCCGGTGCCGCGCAGGTCGGCGGCCAGGCCCCGGATCAGGCCCACCACCGCGTGTTTGGCCGCGTTGTACCCGGCCAGATGCCACAGCCCGTGATGGGCGGCGGCCGAGGCGAGCGCCACGAACCGGCCCGAGCGCGGCCCGGGCGCGGCCAGCAGCCGGGGTACGGCGGCCCGGGCCAGGTTGGCCACCCCGCGCACCCCGGTGTCGAACAGGGCGTCCCACTCCGCGTCGGTGGTCTCCCACAGCGGCCGTCCGCCGGCCATCACCGCGGCCGCGGCCACGGCCGCGTGCAGCTGCCCCGAGTGGCGGTGCGCCAGCTCGACGGCCGCGTCGAGAGCCGCCTGGTCACGTACGTCGGCGACGACCGGCAGCACCGAGTCCGGCCACCGCTCCGCCAGCGCGGTCAGCTCCTTCTCGGTGCCCAGCGGATAGCCGACACCGGGCAGGTCCCGGCACACGTCCACGGCCACCACCACCCAGCCGTCCGCGGCCAGCTGCTCCACCACGGCCGCGCCGATCCCGCGGGCCGCACCGGTCACGACGGCGGTGCGGCGCCCGGCGGAGTCGGGTGCGCTCTTCGCTGCGCTCTCCAACGCCGGTCCTCCTTCCTGGCGTTCGGGCCCGTTGCGTTCCCGGCGTTCAGGCCGGTCGCGCCGGGACGTCCACGCCGTGCCGCCGCAGCTCGGCGAGCAGCAGTTCGGCGGCCTCCTCGGGGGAGGCGGGGGTCACCACGCGGGGCGGGGTGCGGGGCGGGACCAGGGCACCGGTGAGCGCGAGCAGCCGTTGCCGGGTACCGCCCTCGGGGGCGGTCAGCGCCCTGGGCCGGGGCCGGTGGGGGCGCGGGCGGCCCGCCCGCACGGTGGCTGCTTCCCGCACGTCCGCCCGCACCACGGTGATCTCCGCCCGGCGCGCGGCGAGCACACCGGTGAGGGGCGCGCGGCGCGGCCGTACCGTCCCGGGCTGGACCGAGCACACCGCGGGCAGCGGAACCCGCAGTTCCTCGGCGCGCCCTGCGTCCAGCCGCCGTACCGCCCGCAGCCACACCCCGGCGGCGCTCTCCGTACCGACCGCCAGTTCCGTCAGTCCCAGCGCCTGGGCGGCGCCCAGCAGCCCGGCCAGGTGGGCCGGCGTGGCGCCGGTGCCGCGGTCCGGCGAGCGGTCCCCGCACACCACCACCTCGGGCAGCGGTCCCCGGGCGGTGAGCCCGGCCAGCAGGCTGCGCGCGGTCGCCGACTCGTCGCCGTCCGGGCCGTCGACCCGCAGCGCCTCGTCGGCGCCGGCCGCCAGGGCCTCGCGGAGCATCTCCTCGGCGCCCACCGCTCCCACGGTCACCGCCAGGCAGCGGCCGCCGAGCCGCTCGGCGAGCCGCAGCGCGTGCTCCAGCGCACACCGGTCCGCGGGGGAGGCCCCGGCCGCGTACGGGGCGCTCGGCGCGGTGCCGGTCAGCGGATGCGCGGACGCGCGCGGATCCGTCCAGCGCAGGGCGGCGGCCACCAGCACGGCGCTCACCCCTGCCGGAAGGCGACCCCGTGGCCGCCCTCGGGATAGGACCAGCTGAGCGCGCCGGGCGCGTCGCACACCTGGTAGCAGGTGCCGCACTCGAAGCACTGCTCGTAGTTGAACAGGATCCCGCCGTCGTCCGTCGGCACGAACAGCGCGGCCGGGCAGGCGTGCACACAGGCGCGGACCTCGCAGGAGCGGCAGACGTCGGTGTCCACCGTGATGTGCGCCCGCTCGGCGACACGGAAGTCCACCGTGGCCATGCGGTCCTCGAAGGACACTCCGGCCCGGTGGCCGTGGGGACTGGTCTGGGTCATCGGAAGGACCTCGCTGAGGTGAACGCGTCGGACAGCAGATGGCGCACCCGCACACCGCGTCGGCGGGCCGCGTCCGACAGCAGCCGGCGCAGGCCGGGTTTGGGGCGCGGGTTGTCCACGGTGAAGAACCCCTGGGCCACCTCGCACAGCAGCCCCGGGTACGACCGCTGCACCCGGTCGGAGAAGACCAGTCCCGGCACCCGGCGCAGCCTGCGGTGGTCGGCCAGCACGAAGGAGTCCTCCAGCAGCCGCCGGTACCCGGCCAGCCCCGCCCGGGAGGTGTCGCCCGCCGCGACCGCCGAGGCCGCGGCCCGGCCGGCGTACATGCCCGCGCCCAGCGCGTAGTTGACGCCCTCCAGCCAGATCCCGGCGGCCAGGCACATGGCCGCCGCGTCCCCGGCGACGAGGATGCCGTCGCCGACGAGTTCGGGCATGGTGTCGTGGCCGCCCTCGGGGATCAGATGCGCGGAGTACTCCTTCAGTTCGGCGCCGCGCAGCAGCGGGGCGATCGCCGGGTGCTCCTTCAGCCCGGCCAGCACCGCCTCCGGCCGTTCGCCGGACGCGGCCAGCCCGGTGACCGACAGCACCACGCCGACACTGACCGACTCCAGGTTCGTGTAGAGGAAGCCACCGCCGGGGATGCCCCCGGTGCAGCCGAGGATCTCGATGTCCTGGCCGTGCCGCCCGCTCAGCGCGAACCGTTCCTCGATGACCTCGCGCGGCAGGGCGAGGGTCTCCTTCACGCCCAGCGAGGTGTGCTCGGCCTGCCTGCCGGGCACCTTCGCGAACAGCCCGGCCTCCTTGGCGAGGAAGGAGTTGACGCCGTCGCAGGCGATGACGACCCGGGCGGTCAGGTCGCCGCCCGGCCGGTCGGTGCGCACCCCGGTGACCCGTCCGGCGGCGTCCCGCAGCAGCCCGGTGGCCGTGGTGGACGGCACCAGCACGGCACCCGCCTCCTCGGCGAGCCGGGCGAGCCAGCCGTCCAGCTCGGCACGGAAGGCGGTGGCGCCGTTGTACGGGGGGCGGCCCCAGTCCTCGGTGCGGAAGTCGACGGTGAGCGCCTGGCTGCCGGTGAGCAGCATGGTGGAGCGCCGGGTGACCCAGCGCTGCACCGGCATGTGCTCCCACCAGTCCGGCACCAGCTCGTCCAGGATCCGGCCGTAGACCACACCGCCGTACACGTTCTTGGCACCCGGGTAGGGCCCGCGTTCCAGCAGCGCCACCGACAGCCCGGCGCGCGCCGCCTCCAGCGCGGCGGCCGACCCTGCGGGGCCCGCGCCGACCACGACGACGTCGAAGGCGGGCGGCGGATTCGTCTCAGGCGGCATCGCCCACCTCCCGCAGCCTGCGGGTCAGCGCGGCGAGCACGGCGGGTGCGTCGGCCACGATGCCCAGGTCGGCCATGGCGGTCATCGGACAGTACGGGTCGGTGTTCACGCTCACCACATGGCGCGGCGCGCCGAGCCCCCCGGTGTGGTGCGGGGCGCCGGACACACCGAACGCGACGTACAGCTCGGGGTCCACGGCGACGCCGGTGGTGCCGATCTGCCGGGCGTACTCCAGCCAGCCCGCGTCGGTGACCACGCGGGTGCCGCCCACCGCCATGCCCAGGAGGGCACCGGCCTCGGCGAGCAGCGCCACGGCCTCGGGACCGCCCAGCCCGCCGCCCGCGCCGAGCACCCGGCGGGCGGCGGCGAGATCACCGGCGTCGGCCGAGGTGTCGAGGTCGGCCACGTGCACCGCGTCCGGGCCGGCGGGCGCCGGGGCGGACAGGGTCAGTTCGCTCGTCTCCGCAGGGCCCGGCACGGGCACCGCGCCGCGCACCCCGGGCTCCAGGGTGGCCACGAAGGGGCCGTCCACGGTCAGTTCGACCAGTGCGCTGCCGCCCAGGCGCAGCACGTCGGCACCGTGCGGGAGCACCTCGAGGGCGCCGGCGAGCAGCGGCCGCCCCAGCTCGGCGGCGAGGCGTGGCGCGAGGTCCCGGCCGTCGGGGGAGGCGGGCAGGATCACGGTGTGCACGGCGGCGAGCAGCGGCGCGAGCACGACGGACAGGGCGGCGGGCGAGGTCGCGCCGTCGGCCGTCCACACCCGCCGGGCCGCGACCAGGTCCCGGGCCCCGGCGGCGGCCCGCGAACCGACCACCAGGGCATGCCCGTTCGCCTCCGCCACGGCTTCGTCGGCACCCAGCGGCAGGACCCCGTCGCGTACGACGAGCACAGCGACCCGCTCGGGCAGGTGCGCGCTCACAGGGCCGCCCCCACCCGGTGCCCCTCGACGACCGCGGCGTGTGCGCGGCGCGGGGTCAGGCAGTCACCGGCCCGGTGGACCGGGAACGGGGCGTCCTTCAGCGCGTGCCACAGGGCGTCCTCCGGTGCCTGGTGCACGGCGCACACCACCCAGTCGTAGCGTTCTTGCGCCGTGGTGTTCGTGGTGTGCGTGAGGATGTCCAGCTCCACTTCCCCGTCCCCCTGCCCGCTCGGGCGGGCTCCCGTCACCACCTGGTCGGTGGCGTGCGCGATGCCCTTGGCGTGGGCGCGCACGCCGTACGTCTCCAGGTCGAGGGTGATGCCCAGGTCCTGCCCCACCACCATCCCGGGCGTGCTGATCCGCACCCGGCAGCCCCGGTCGGCCAGCAGTTCGGCCACGGAGGTGGCCTGGTGGAAGCCGAGTTCGTCGAGGACCAGGACCCGCTGCCCGGCCCGCGGCGCGGCCCGGCCCTCCAGCACGTCCCGCACGTCCACGACCCGCTCCAGGTCGCCCGCCCAGTACGGCGGTTGGGGCCGGGCCCCGGTGGCGAGCACGACCGCGTCCGGCGCCTCGGTGCGCAGCGAGCCGGCCGTCGCCTCCACCCCGGTGCGGATGTCCACGCCGAGGCGCACGCACTCGGCGAGCAGATTGCGCACCACGTCCAGGAACTCCGCGCGGCTCGGCGCACTCGCCGCCGTGGCGACCTGGCCGCCGGTGGCCGGGGCCCGCTCGTACAGCGTCACCCGGTGCCCGCGCTGCGCGGCCGTCGCCGCGGCCTGGAGCCCGGCCGGGCCCCCGCCGACCACCAGCACCCGGCGCGGCCTCGGGCCCGGCGCCGGCAACGGCACCGCCTCGCGGCCCGCCCGCGGGTTCTCGATGCAGCCCAGCCAGCGGTTCAGGCCCATCCGGCCCACGCACTCCTGGTTGCAGGACAGACAGGTGCGGATGTGCGGGGTGTGCCCGGTGCGCGCCTTGGCGGCGAAGTCCGGGTCGGCGATCTGGCCGCGCACCACGCCGACCAGGTCGCAGTGGCCCTCGGCCAGGGCCCGTTCGGCCTGTACCGGATCCTTGATCCGGCCCACCCCGATCACGGGCAGCCGCACCGCCGAGCGGATGGCGTTGGAGACGAACAGGGCGTAGCCGGGCGGCACCGACATCGACGCCTCGATCATGTACAGGGTCGAAGTGGCCACGCCGATCGAGGTGTTGATGTAGTCGACCTTGCCGGTGGCCTCCACCAGCCGGGCCGTGGCGACGGCCTCCTCGATCGTGGTGCCGCCGTCCAGCAGCTCGTCGCCGCACAGCCGCACCCCCAGTACCCGGTCCGGCCCGATCGCCTCGCGCACCGCGTCGATGATCTCCCGCAGGATCCGCACCCGGTGCTCCAGCGGGCCGCCGTAGGCGTCGGTGCGCAGGTTGGTCGCGGGGGAGAGGAAGCCGCGCACGATCGAGGAGTGGGAGCACTGCAGCTCCACCCCGTCGAAGCCGCCCTCGGCGCAGTGCCCGGCGACCGTGCCGTACCCGGCGACGATCTCGGCGATCTCCGCGGTGGTGACCTCCTTGGGCACCTCCCGGAACAGCGGGTCGGGCACCGGCGACGGCGCCCACACCGGCAGCCGCGAGTACATCGAGGACGCCTGGCCGCCGTTGTGGTTGAGCTGGGCGAGGATCGGGGTGCCGTGCGCGTGCACCGCCTCGGTGATGCGCCGGTACCCGGCCACCGCCTCGGGCCGGAAGCCGTGGATGAGCTTCTCGTACGGCCAGTCGGTGACGTGGGTGGAGTGCTCCTCGGTGATGATCAGCCCGGCCCCGCCGGCCGCCCGTGCCGCGTAGTAGGCCGCGTGCTGCTCGCTGGGCAGCCCGTCCACGGCGTAGTTGGTCAGATGCGCGGAGAACACGATCCGGTTGGCGAGCGTCAGCGGGCCCAGCCGCAGGGGCGAGAACAGCAGTTTCAGACCGCTCACCGCAGCGCACCCCCGTCCCCGCCGCACAGCGCCCGGGCCGCGCGCCGGCCCTCCAGCAGGGCCTCGTACACCGTGCGCGGCGCCACCCGGTCGCCCGCCGCGACGGCGCCGGCCGGGGCGGTGAGCGAGGTGTCGGGCAGCCGGTGGCCGCAGTGCACGACAGCCGCGCACGCCACCTTGTGCTGCTCGCCGGTGACGGTGTCCTCGACCAGCGCGGCGTCCGCGAGGACCGCCCGCAGCACCGAGCGCCGCAGCAGTGTGACCCCGGCGCGCGCCAGCCGGGCGTGCGCGTCCGCGAGGTCGCCGGTCAGGGCGAGCTGGGTGCCGGCCACCTGGTCCGGGGTGACCAGCGCGGTCTCCCGGCCCTCGGCGGCGAGCCGCTCGGCGAGGGCGACGCCGGTCGCGTCCCCCACCGGGTCGTCAACCAGCACCGGCCCGTCGGGCAGCGCCGCACGGCCCGCGAGCAGGTCGGCCGCCTCCAGCACGGTGCCGCCGTCGACGTCGTAGCGGCGCGGACCGGGACGCGAGCCGGTGGCCAGCACCACCCGGCGCCCCGCCACATCCGGGGCACCGGCAGTGACTTGGGTGCGCACGACCACGCCGAGCCGCCGTACCTCCGCCTCCAGCCAGTCCAGCAGCGGCGCCCAGCGCTCGCCCGCCGGCCGCAGCATCCCGCCGAGCCGCCCGGCGCGCTCCACCAGCTCCACCCGGTGCCCGTGGGCGGCCAGCACCCTCGCGGCCTCCAGGCCCGCCGGACCGCCGCCGACCACGAGGGTCACGGGAGCGCCGGACGCCCCGGGAGGCACACCGTCGGGCCTCCCGGGCACGTCCGTCTCCCGCTCCGCAGCGGCCGGGTCCACCGGTTCCGCCCACCGGGGGAAGTCGGGCGGATCCTCGGTCTCATGACCGCTGCGGGGGTCCACGGCGCACGAGACCACCGGATTGCGGTTGTCCCGTACGCGGCACTTCTGGTTGCACAGCACACACGGCCGCACCCGCTCGGGATGCCCCGAACGGACCAGTGCGACCAGCTCCGGATCGGCGATCTGGGCGCGGGTCATCTCCACCAGGTCGGCGACCCCCTCGTCCAGCGCCCGCTGTGCCAGGCCCGGGTCGGTGACCGAACCCTGCAACACCACGGGCACCGCCCCGGCGACCGCCGTGCGCACACCGGCGCACAACCCGGTGTTGAAACCGGGCGGGGTGTGGAAGTCCGGGCGGGTGGCGGCCGTGGACATGCCCGAACCGCGCACCACCACCAGGTAGTCGAGCAGCGGCGCCAGCTCGCGGGCGAAGCCCTCGGCCTGCTCGGGCGTGATGCCCGCCCAGGGGGCCAGCTCGTCGCAGGACAGCCGCAGCCCCACCAGCGGGCCCTCGCCCACCGCCGCGCGCACGTCCGCGAGCACCTGACGGGCCAGCAGCAGCCGGTCGCCGCCGTGGGCGTCCGCGCGCTGGTTGGTCAGACCGGACAGGAACTGGCGCAGCAGGCTGTACTGGCCCGCCTCGATCTCCACCCCGTGCAGCCCCGACTCCACCGCCAGCCGCGCGGACGAGGCGAAGCCGGCCCGCAGACCGGCCAGTTCGGCCTCCTCCATCTCCATCGGCAGCTCCCGGCTCACCACATCGGCGACCCGGGACGGCGCCCACAGCGCCGACTGGTGGTGGGCGGAGGAACCCTGGGAGCCGGCATGGCCGAGGGAGGCCACCACCAGCGTTCCGTACGGCGCACACGCGGCCGCCGTCGCCGCCCAGCCGGGGCCGCAGTCCGCGGCCAGCGGGGCCCGCTCGTAGGGCCAGTCGGAGGCGTGCACGCTCGCCGTCTCGGTGACGACCACACCCGCGCCGCCGGCCGCGCGCCGCGCGTAGTAGGCGACGTGCCGGTCCGACAACGCCCGCCGGCGGGCCAGGTTGGTCTCGTGCGGCCCGAACACCACCCGGCTCGGGGCGGTGTACGGGCCCAGGGCGACGGGCTCGGTCAGTCGCATGGTCACGCCGCTCCCGGGCTCCCGGGCGCGAACCCGGCCAGCGGGCTCGTGTCACAGGCCCGGTCCGGCGCCCCGGCGGCGGCACGGCGGCGCCCGATGGTCACCGGGACCGGACCGGTACGCGGACGGGTGCGGTGCGAGTGGTCGCCGCTCGGGCGCGGCGCGGCCCCCGCGCCGACCACGGCCAGCGCCCGCTCCCCGTTGCCCTTCACGCACTCCGGGTCCGGGCCGTCCAGCGGCAGCCCGGTGAAGAACTTCGCGGCCATGCAGCCGCCGCGGCAGGCGTCGTACGCCGAGCAGGCCGTGCACGCGCCGCCGGTCTGCGGGGAGCGCAGCTCGCGGAACAGCTCCGACTCGCGCCACACGGCGGAAAAGCCGCCCGGGGAACGGACGTTGCCGGCGAGGAAGCTGTCGTGGATGGCGAACGGGCAGGCGTACACGTCGCCGACGGGGTCGATCAGGCACACCACCCGGCCCGCCCCGCACAGGTTCAGACCCGGCAGCGGCTGCGCGCCGAGGGCGTTGAGGTGGAAGAAGGAGTCACCGGTGAGCACGTTCTCGCCGTGCGCCAGCAGCCACTCGTACAGCGCCCGCTGCTGGCCGGCGGTCGGGTGCAGCTCGTCCCACACGTCGGCGCCGCGCCCCGAGGGCCGCAGCCGGGTGATGCGCAGCTGGGCGCCGTGGGCGTCGGCGAGGGCCTTGAAGTCGTCGAGCTGGCCGGCGTTGTGCCGGGTCACCACCACACTCAGCTTGAAGTCGCGCATGCCGGCGTCGGCGAGGTTGCGGATCGCGGCCATCGCGGTGTCGTACGAACCCGGTCCGCGCACCGCGTCGTTGACCTCGGCGGTCGCGCCGTCCAGGGAGATCTGTACGTCGACGTAGTCGCTGGCGGCCAGCCACCGGGCCCGCTCGGGCGTGATGCGCACCCCGTTGGTGGAGAACTTCACCCCGACGCGGTGGGCGGTGGCGTACTCGACCAGCTCCCAGAAGTCCGGGCGCACCGTCGGCTCGCCGCCGCCGATGTTGACGTAGAAGACCTGCATGCGCTCCAGCTCGTCGATCACGGCCTTGCACTCGGCCGTGGTCATCTCCCGGGGGTCGCGCCGGCCCGAGGAGGACAGGCAGTGCACACACGCCAGGTTGCAGGCGTAGGTCAGCTCCCAGGTGAGGCAGATGGGGGCGTCCAGGCCGCTCTCGAAGTGGTCGACGAGCTTCACGCTGCTTCCTCCAGGAGGTCGGCGGCCGGTTCCCCCGGGCGGGGCTCGATCAGGCCGCCCGCGGCGAGGGAGGCGAGGGCGCCGAGGTGCGCGGCGCGTTCGCCGGCGGCCACCCCGGCCGCGTCGAGCGCCGCGTGGACATCGGGGTGGTCGGCCAACGACCGTACGACCGCCACGAGTTGCGGCGACTTCAGGAAGCACAGCCGACGGGTGCCGAAGTGGTAGGCGAGCGCCCCGAAGGGCTCGGGGCGCAGCGCCACGCTGGGTGAGCACCGGTAGGGGCGCTCGGGGGTGAACACGGGGCGGCCTCCGGTCAGTAGACTCCGCACATGCCGTCGATGGAGACCTCTTCGACGAGCAGTTCCTCGGCGTACTCGGCCTCCACCGCGATCCCGGGCGCCTCGTCGGTCCCGGTGGTCTCCTCCACATCCATGGCGAGCCCTGCCTTCCCTGTGTCCGACACACTCCTGGAAGAACATGCTGGAGGAGGCCACCGAAGGCGAACACCCCTAGAAACCTAGGGGCCGGGTCGGCGCGGACCCGGTCCGCCGTGCATTAAGGGGCAGGTAGGGGTTAGAGGCGCGGTGGCCCGGACAGCACACTGGCCCTCATGAAGAATGCGAACCGGACGAAAAGCGCCCTGGTGTTTCCGGGGATGGGGCCCTCGCCCTTCGCCGAAGTCGGCAAGTTCATGCTTGTCAA
Source organism: Streptomyces sp. NPDC001852 (assembly GCF_042891825.1). Taxonomy (NCBI): domain Bacteria; kingdom Bacillati; phylum Actinomycetota; class Actinomycetes; order Kitasatosporales; family Streptomycetaceae; genus Streptomyces; species Streptomyces sp. NPDC001852. The sequence continues at coordinate 4,528 of NZ_JBIATN010000060.1, read as the reverse complement.
CCCCTTCGCCCGGGAACTTGTGGCGGAAGCGGACGACACCCTCGGCTATTCCCTCTTCGACCGTTTCCGGGAAGCGGAGGGCGACTATTCCGTGTACGCCCAGGTCGCCTTCTTCGTGAACTGCCTGGCCCTGGCGCGGTGGGCCGAGGCCGAGTCCGGCGCCGAACCCGCCTTCGTCACCGGACCGAGCTTCGGCGGCAAGGCCACCGCCGTGCGCTCCGGCGCCCTGTCCTTCGCCGACGGCGTGCGGCTCACCGAGCGGTTCGCGCACGTCCTCGACGCCTTCTTCGCCGAGGACTACCCGGAGCAGGTCGCCACCCAGTCCTTCGCCCGCACCTCCGCCGCCGCCCTGGAGGAGATCCTCGCCGAACTGGCCGAGCAGGACGAGTGGTACGACATCACCTGCGTGGTGGACGAGGACTTCCGCATGCTCACGCTGCGCGCCTCCCGGCTGGACTGGCTCCAGCAGCGGCTGCGCGCGGCCGGCGGGCTGCCGCTGTACGTCATGCGTCCGCCGATGCACTCCGCGGCGTTCGCCGCGCTGCGGGCCCGGGCCGCCGAGGAGGTGATGGACGGCCTGGAGTTCGCCGACCCGACGCTCGCGGTCGTCTCCGACCAGGACGGCACGCTGCTGACCACCGGCGAGGAGATCCGCGATCTGCTGCTCGACTGCTGCGTCCGCGCCGTCAACTGGCCGACCGCCCTCGCCTCCCTGCGCGACCGCGGTGTCGGCACCCTCTACGTCGCCGGTCAGGACGCGCTGTTCGGCCGGGTCGGCGCCGTCACGAAGAACTTCAAGGTCGTCGCGGCCAACCCCCGCCTCGCCCTGCGCCCCCGACGCCGCCCGGCCTCCCTGGCGGCCTGACCCCGGCCCACGGAAGACGGCCCACCGGGCGGGCGACGGTCCGCAGCGGGCTCTCTCCCCGACGGGCCCGCCCCGCCGCAGGCGGCCCACCCGACGACCCCGCCCGCCGAGGAGCCGTCCGCCACCCGACCGCCCCGCACCCCCGATGCCCGGCCCGTCCGACCGTCCCGCCGACGACCGCCCGCCAACGAGCGCAGAGCCCCGTCGGCTCCGCCGATCCCCGCCCCGCGTCCCGCGCGCCCGAACCCTCGGGCGTGTCCCCTTCGGAGGAACCATGACCCAGCAGCAATCCGGCGGTCTGCACGAGCGCTTCCTGCGCGGACTGGCCCTCGCTGCCGACCGCCCGGCCCTGCGCACCGCCTCCGGGACGACCACCTACCGGGACCTGCACCGGCAGGCCCTCGTCTGGGCGGGATCCCTCGGCGAGGCGAAGACCGTGGGCGTCCTCGCGGGCAAGAACGTGACCGCCTACGCGGGCATCCTCGGCGCCCTGTACGCGGGCGCCACCGTCGTCCCGCTGCACCCCGACTTCCCGGCCACCCGCACCCGGCACATGCTCGAACTGTCCGGCGCCACCGCCGTGATCGCCGACGAGCGCGGCCGGGAGATCCTGGCCGGCCTGAACGGTCCGGGCGACACACCCCTGCCTGCGGCCGTCACCCACGACCCGTCCCGCGCCCTGTCCGCGCCCCGCACCGGCACCGCCCCCGCCGACGCCGCCTACATGCTGTTCACCTCCGGCTCCACCGGCCGTCCCAAGGGCGTGCCCATCAGCCACGGCAGCACCCGCCACTACTTCGAACTCCTCGACGCGCGCTACGACTTCACCCCGGACGACGTCTTCTCACAGACCTTCGACCTGAACTTCGACTGCGCGATGTTCGACCTGTTCTGCGCCTGGGGCCATGGTGCCGTCGTCGACGTCACCCCGCAGACCGCCTACCTCGACCTGCCGGCCTACCTGCAGAGGCACGGCGTCACCGTGTGGTTCGCCACGCCCAGCGCCATCTCCCTGGTCCGCCGCATGGGCGGCCTCACCCCGGGCGCCCTGCCGGGCCTGCGCTGGAGCTTCTTCGCGGGAGAGGCACTGCGCGCACACGACGCCGCCGACTGGCAGGCCGCGGCCCCCGCCTCGACCCTGGAGAACATCTACGGACCGACCGAACTGACCGTCACCGTCACCGGCCACCGCTGGGATCCCGCGACCTCCCCGGGGCGCTGTGTCAACGGACTCGTCCCCATCGGCCGGGTGCACGAGGGACACGACCACGTCCTGATCGACGCCGACGACCAGGAGACCCCCGTCGAGGGCGAACTGCTCATCACCGGCCCGCAGATGACGGCCGGCTACCTCGATCCGTCCGACGACGCCGGCCGATTCGTGGAGCGCGAGGGCCGTCGCTGGTACCGCACCGGCGACCGGGTGCGCCGACTGGCCGACGGCGAGCTGGTCTACCTCGGGCGCCTGGACTCCCAGGTGCAGGTGCAGGGCTGGCGCGTCGAGCTGGCCGAGGTCGAACACGAGCTGCGTTCCTGCCCCGGCGTCGAGGACGCCGTCGCCGTCGGCGCCACCACCCCGGCGGGCACCGAACTCGTCGTCTACTACACCGGCGAGCCCCGCCCCGCCGCCCAGCTCGCCCGTGCCCTGCGGGAACTGCTGCCCAAGGGCATGCTGCCCCGCCGCTTCGAGCACCTGGCCGAGTTCCCCCTGAACTCCAACCGCAAGGTGGACCGCAAGCAGCTCACCCAGCGCGCCACCGACCTCCTCACCCAGCCGCGCCGCCCAGCCGCCTGACGCACGTCCGCGCGGCCACCGGCCCGCCGCACCTCCCACGGTGGTGCCGGCACCACCCCCACTCGGTGCCCAGGCCCATGGTCGCCCTCCTCCTCGGCGGGAGATGCTCGATGCACCGGCCGGAGCACCGGCCGCAGCCGTCCGGCGAGCATCGCCGAGAGGAGAACACCATGCGCGTCCTGCCGAGTGAGGGAGTCACCAGCACCGCTCTGGCCGACGGCCGGATCGCCCTGCGGGCGAAGGGCCGGGCGGAAGGATTCCGCTGCACACCGCTCGCCGCGACCATGTGGTTCGCGCTGCGCCAGAACGACGGCCGCGTCGACGGCGCCGTGGACACCCTGACGCGGCTGTGGAACACCGACCGCGCCAAGGTGCGCACCGTCATGGACGCCTGGTCCCGCGCCCTGATCGACCAGGGATGGCTGCGGCCCGCCGCAAGCTGCGCCGCTCCGCAGGCCCTGGCGCGGTAGCGGCGGTCACCGGCTCCCGGACACCAGCGGCCGTACCCGGTCCAGCAGCAGCGCCAGGAACCGGTCGGGATGTGTGTACGCCGAGAAGTGCGCGGCGTCCTCGACCAGCTCGAAATGCTTGGCCGGCGCCTCCACGTCGTCGAAGAACCGGCGCGCCCGGCCCGGCGGGGTGACCAGGTCGAGGGCCCCCTGGAACACGAAGAACGGAACGGCGAAGCGCGTACCGTCCGCCCAGTCGTCGAACGTGGCGGTGTCCGGAAAGATCCGTGCCGACAGCTTCATGCCCTGGAAGAAGGCCGGCAGGTCGGGCAGCGAGTGCAGCGGCGAGTACCACAGCGACGGCAGCACCACCGACTTCAGTGCGGCGACGCTCTCCGGATTGTTCGCCATGACGAACCGGTGGTACAGCGCGTGCTGCTCGGCCGTCCAGACCCGCCGGTCCTGGCCCATGGCCTCCACGGTGGCGGCCTGCTTGTCCCGGCCCGCCGCGCGCAGCCGCTCCAGCAGCTCCTTGTAGGAGGACGCGTCGCGGCCGCCGTCGTGGACGTTGTGGTCGATCCCCACGTACGCCGAGAAGCGCTCCGGGTGACTGCGGATCAGCCGCAGCGCGAAACCGGTGCCGAGGGAATGCCCGACGATCACCACCCGCTCCACCCCGAGGCGTGTCCGCACATGGTCCACGACCTCCAGGGCATCCTCGTACAACCGCTCGTACGTGATCTCCCCCTGCCCCCGCGCGCCGCCGCGCCGCAGGGTCTTCCCGGCGCCGCGCATGTCCCAGCGCACCACGGTGAAGTGCTCCTCCCACGCCCGCGTGCGCGCGGTGAACACCGAGGTCACCGAGCCGGGTCCGCCGTGCACCTCCACCAGCACGGGCTGCGACACGTCGTCCCCGCGGACCGACAGCCACTGCTCGATACCGCCGATCCGCGCGAAGTACTGCTCGTCGACTCCCCGGCCGCCGTCGATCCGTAACCGGCGCTCCTGCCGCCCACGCACCACGGACCGTTGGGCGAGCACGCCCCCGGCGATCGCGGCCGCTGCCGCACCGGTTCCGGTCACCACTCGTCCCAGCACCATCCCACCCACTCACTGTGTCCGAAGACTTCACGGTGAGCGCCATCCAAGCCCGGCCCGGGGGCGTACGACAACCGTTGCTGAAGACTGATCGGGAGGGAGACCCGTTGCGGCGGTGTGCCCCCGGTGGGCGAAGGGTGAGCGGTGCCCGCGACGGTGGCCGGGCTTTCCCCGTGCGGGCCCGGTTCGGCGAACAGGGCGCGCTGGAACGGCTGTTGGAGCAGTTCCCCCCGTTATGTTTTCCGCGGTCCTGCAAGAGGGCCGCTGGCCTTAGGGCCCGGCATGGCTGTCCCCTCCTGTCGAACGGATGACCTGGGGGGT
>NZ_JBIATN010000059.1:0-28208 GCF_042891825.1 Streptomyces sp. NPDC001852 | reverse complement strand
CTCCGCGACGGCACCTTCTACGAACCACGCACCCCCGAAGCAGCCACCGCATGACCACTCAGCCTTGACGAAGGACATAGAGGCACCCCCCCCGCCTGGCCAGCTCATCGTCACCGCTGTCCTCAACACCGCACCCGCCGACGGCTACCAGCGCACAGGGATCATCCGCTATGCAGCCGCCGTCTCGCCGAGGAGACTCCCGGGCGCCACCGACCGCCGAATCCGCCTCTTGGCGGAGTCCGACACCGGTATCGAACACCTCCGCGGGGCGGCGGAGACGGAAGACGAGGCTGCCGTACGGAGCGCATCGTCTCGGGCCGCCTTGGCCGACGACGGAGGTCGAGTCAGTGGGACGCCGCGGGCGTGGTCTTCTTGCGGGCGCGGTAGGCGGCCGCCTTGATCCTGTTGCCGCAGGACTCCATCCCGCACCACTGCCTGCGCATGCCGCGCGAGCGGTCGATGTAGGTGCGGGTGCACTCGGGGTTGCCGCACTCCTTCAGCAGGGGCACGTCCGGCCCGCTCAGCAACTCGACGGCGTGCCGCGCCACCGTGGAGAGGGCCTCTTCCGGTGTCGCCTGCGTCCATCGCCCCGCCGGGGTGAGCTGCGGCACCGCGGCCGGCTTGCGGGCGGCGTTGTTCACCACGGTCAGTGCCGCACCGTCGTACTCCTCCCCCAGCCGGCGGGCGGTGACCAGCCGGTAGACGGCTTCCCGTACGGTGGTCGCCTGCTCGACGTCGGCCTCCCCACAGGGGGAGACCGCGTCGACGATGCCGGACTCCACGTACCACGCGTCCAGCCTGTCCGGCGTCGCGAACATCTCGAAGCGCACCGAGCGGCGGGCCCGGAGCGTCGCGGCGAAGTCGAGTGCCGGGTTTCCGCAGACGAAGACATGGTCGAGGTTCACATCACCATCCTGACCGGTTACTGCCGTGCCTTGCAAGATTCGTCATCTGTCCGCGGTGTCCGCTCGACGACTCCGGCTTACAGGCCCAGGTCGGCGGCGAGGCAGGAGAAGGACATCCACGATCCCTCAGGGTCGTAGGCGTACCGCGTCGGGTCGTTCGGCGTAGCCGTCTTCTCCTCGACCATGTCCTCGTAGCGGATGCGCTCGGGCAACGTGCCGAACCGCGCTCGGCGTGCCGCCGCGGCAGTGTCCGTGATGTTCTGGCTTTCCATGGTCGAACTCCGTTCGGTCTGGGCGGAATGGGCCCGCTCCCCCCTTGGTCCTCCTGTCAGGAGGGCGACCAAGGTTGACGATGCCGCGTCAGAAGTGGTCCACGTCGATGACGGCCTGGGCGAAGGCGGTGGGTGCCTCCTGGGGCACGTTGTGGCCGATCCCCGTCAGGGTGCGGTGCTCGTACGTGCCGGTGAACCTGTCCCGGTAGGAGGCGCCGTTGCCCGCGGGGGTGAAGGGATCGCGCTCGGCGTCCAGGGTGATGGTGGGCACCTGGATGACCGGCCGCGTGGCCAGCTGCTTCTCCAGTCCGTTGTAGCGGCGCTCGCCGTCGGCGAGGCTCAACCGCCAGCGGTAGTTGTGGATGACGATGGCCGCATAGTCGGGGTTGTCGAAGGCCGCCGCCGTGCGCTCGAACGTGGCGTCGTCGAAGTCCCATGTCGGGGAGACGGTGTCCCATACGAGCCTGGTCAGGTCGTGACGCAGGGTCTTGTCCTCCATGGCGAGCCGGCCCCGCTCGGTGGCGAAGTAGTACTGGTACCACCAGGCGTACTCGGCTTTGGGTGCCAGCGGCTTCAGGTTGGCCTCGCGGTTGGTGATCAGGTATCCGCTCACCGACACGAGAGCCTTGCAGCGTTCGGGCCACAGCGCCGCGATGATGTCGGCGGTGCGCGAGCCCCAGTCGAAGCCGGCCAGAACGGCCCCCTCGATCTTCAAGGCATCCATCAGGGCGATGATGTCGAGGGCGATGGCCGACTGCTGGGCATTGCGGAACGTCCGCTCGGAGAGGAAACGCGTCGTGCCGTGGCCGCGCAGATACGGGACGATCACCCGGTACCCCTCCGCCGCCAGCAGCGGGGCGACGTCGGCGTAGCTGTGGATGTCGTACGGCCAGCCGTGCAGGCAGATGACCGCCGGACCGTGGGCGGGGCCCAGTTCGGCGTAGCCGACGTCCAGCAGGCCGGCCCTGATCTGCTTCAGCCGCGGAAACGTGGTGTGCGCGCCAGGGGTGACCGTGGGAACGGCTGGCGCCGGGGATGCGCTCCGGGGGGCGGCGGACGCGGTTTGCGTGCCCTGCAGGCGGAGCAGTGAAACGGCGGCCGCGCCGGTGCCCACTCCAAAGGCCTTGCTGAAGCCACGCCTGCTGATCATGTCAATCCTCCGCGCTTTCAGGTGTGCCGGCTTGCGGCACGACTGACTGTTACATGAGAAGCGTCACCAGTCAAGCAGGTGACGCAGATCTGTTGGTCCAAACCCTGTCTCCGCGGCAACATGCTGCTGACATCCGCCAAGTGACGGACAATGCCTGGGTCATCCACTACGTGGATCACCGCCTGGAACAGCAATGCAAGAGGGTGCCCTGTCAAAACGTTCGATCAACGAAGTGGAGACAGTCATGACAGTCGGACACACAGCCGTCGTTCGCGTCGACGGAGACGGCCGCACACGGCGGCCGCGGCCGACGACGGATTTCTGCGCTCTGGCCATCCCGAAGGAACTGTGGCGCCGACAACGCCACCAAGCCCGAGCAACGGTTCCCGGCGGGCCGGGCAGCCTGTTTCCCGGTGCCGCCGCCCATCGGATCTGCCCCTGCTCCAAGGCCCCGCGCAGCAACATCCCGGTTCACCGTCCACACCACCACTGTCGAGTGAGGACCTGTACACGACGCCACGCTGTCTGCGCGCACGTGTGCCATCACAGGCGGGCTCGGTGCCGGTGGCGGCTGCACCGGTTGGGACCGGGGCAGGACGCGTTCAGCGTCGCGTTGGGGCGCGGGCAGGATCAACAGCCTGAGCCGACACGGAAGTTCGTGGCAGGTTACGGGAACGAGGTCGGACGTTCATCGGCGGGGGTATCGCGTTCGAGGACGGCGGTGACGACCACCGGCATTTCCGCGGACGCCTACGCCTTCAGGAGCAATGTCGACCGGACCAGGGTCACGCCCACCGGCACACCTTCGCCACCCGCACCGAGGCCCGGCTGAAGACCGCGACGTGGATCGCGGACTTCTACAACACGAAACGCCGTCACAGCGCGGCCTACGGGAAGCCACCCGTCGAGTTCGAACGGATCATCCAGGAAGCACGAGCCCGGACCGATCAGGAAGGCCGGGCCGCATAACCAACGTCTCTACGAAACCCGGGGATTGACACCCTCACCCCCGGTTCTCCCCCGCAAGCGACCCGCTCCACACCTACCTCAACCGAACACGCCAATAACCAGGCCCCGTCCACGACCACGCCCCACAGCTACTGCCGCGGCAGGCAACGTTTGCCGTCAAGGAGCGGCGTCCGGTGCGTGCTCTCGGCGTGCCGGCCGGAAGCCCTCGCACTGGACGTACTTGGGCTTTCGGCCGGTGGGGCGAGAGTGCGTGCACGGTGTTGCGATGGGGCGAACGTTGCCTGTTGCGGCACTACCTACAGACGGACCATTCCAACGACAACAACACCAAGATCAATCCCACACACCGACAAAACCCCTGCTCAACGCCCCGAACAACCAAACCGAACACCCACCACAACACCCCAGAAGACCACCGACAACCACCCCCACCCACCCCTCAAATCCCCACCACAAATACAGAACACCAGGACACAACAACCCAACTACAGGAGAACTACCGCTCCATCACACAAAGTCGCAGGTCTCGTCCATGGCCCGGCACCTGGACAAGCAGGCCACCGCATTTCGCAACCGGCTGCTGGAGCCGGACCGTATGCGTTCATCTGGGTGGACGCGCTGCCCCGGCCGCGCAGGGTGCGCTACATGCGGCGCCGCTCTGTCGGCGGCAGTAACGGCCGAAGTCACCCAGCCTGGGGCTACCGTCCGCGGACGGCGGCGCCCCGGGAGACGAAACTCCGCGCGCGCTGAGGGAGACTGGCGGCCTCCAGCGCACTGTATCTCCCGCTCGCCACGAGCTGGAACTTGACACCCTCCCGACCCTCGGGGTGCTCGTAGCCGTCGGGGAGGAACCGCCGGTAGTGCTCGCTGGCGCGTTGGAAGAACTGCGGGCGCTCGGAGCGGGAGAGACATCCCTCGAGATTGAGAAGGAAGAGGTAGTGACGGATCATACGAGTGAAGAGGAAGGGAGCCACAACCTCCAGGGCGCCGCGCTCCTCGAGCAAGTCGAAGCTGTCTTCGTACCGGCCGAAGACGTCGAAGTGGGTGCCGCCCGGTGAGCCTGCGGGGTGTTGAGTGTGCCGACGGCGGATCTGGACGCAGTTCCACTTCAGGACTGCGACCCGGTCGGCGGCGAGCATGGCACGGTGGACGACTGTGACCTCCTCGTGGAGACCGTCAGGGAACGCGAGTTCCTGCCGGATCCACAAGTCGCGGCGGACCAAACGGTCCCAGGAGTAGGCGGGAGCACCGAACAACTCGGGCTGGTCCATCGAGGCGAAGGGCTCACGTCCTTGCCGGGCAAGCAGGCCGGCGGCGGCACCGGGCCATGCGCGGCCGCGATGGAGGCGAGTGTGCCCGAAGAGAAGAACATCCGGCTCGTCTGCCGATTGCAGCCGATCGACCATCGCCTGAAGCGTTTCACCCGAGATGATGTGATCGCTGTCCAGGAACAGCAGGTAGTCACCGGCGGCGCGTTCCGCCCCCGCGTTGCGTATCCGGCCGATGCTGGCGACGCCCGTCAGCCGCACGACCGAGACCCGCCCATCCCGCCGAGCATAGTCATCCACCAAGCCCGCAGGGCATTCAGCAGACTGGTCCAGGACCGCGACAACCTCCACGTCCCGGAAGGATTGGTTCAGTATCGAATTCAGGCAGACCCCCAGCTGTCCCTGAAGGTCGTACGCGGCGACTATGACGCTGATCATCGGCGTGAACTCCGCTCTAAATGCTGGGAGACGAACAGGGGGCGGGCCCGCCACGGGGGGTAAACGGGCCGCGCTCCTGTCTTGATGCCGCCCGCGTACCTCCCCCCGGGGATCAGGCGGCGTGATCCCGACCGGGTCACTGTGTTCAGCGCGCCCCAGGTGCTGCGTGTCACAGGGGGCGGCCCATCGTTACAAGATCACCACGTTTGTGCTCGATCTCCTGCTGCTGACGAACGCGACTTCCGGCAGAGCCAGGAGCAGCCCCCGCAGTCCGCCTGAAACAAAATCACCTGACTCTACGAAAATCAGGTCGCAGCTCAAGGTGCGGTGAACCCGGCTCCGGTGTCGCAGCGATCCGACTTCCTGCTGTCGTCCTGCGATGTGCATGCCCCGGTCAGGGTGCAGAACGCCGCGGTGAGCGAGGCCAGTGCGTTTGCGGCAGCCGCAGAAGTTCCGCCGTTGGCGAGCGGCTGGTGGCCTGCCTGGGCTGCGGCAGCGGCAGCGGCAGCGGCAGCCACAGTGGCGACCACCTTGAACTTGGGCGGGTCGATCTTGGGGCTGGCACCGTCGGCTTGGCCACTGGGGCGAGCGCCCGGGTTTTCACGCAGACCCATCTGCGCGGTCGGCGGCGGGGGCGGCGGTAGTGCGGGGTGGCTGATCGCGACGAGATCGCGCCCAGCAACATCAACAATATCCGCCTTAAGCTCAAGCGGCTCGCCGAGCGGGGAGTCCTGGCCGAGACCGAGCAGGGCCTGTTCGCCCTGCCACGGCCATAGCCCTTTCAGCGAGCCCGCAACCAGCCTGCTCAGCTCGGCCGAAAAGGCAAACCGGGCATCGCCTCGTGGGCCCCACCGCCCTCTCAGGAGTGTCTGTGGTAAGCCTTGTTGGCGATGCGCCAGCTGTCGTCCGTGCGGACCAGCAGGAAGATGTCGGTGAAGGTGTCCGCGCCGTGCCAGAGCGTCATGGTTGCGGTCGCGACGGTGCCGTGGACGTCGACGGTGTCGATGCGGCGGTGCCGGGTCGGCTCGTCCGGGGCGGGACGGCCGTGGAAGAGAGCGCAGTACTCGTCCAGGCGCCAGGAGACGATTGCGCCGTCCCGGATTCCCTCGATGTGGGCGGTGGGCAGGAACGCGTCGCGGAAGTGGATGGGGTCGCCGGTGGCGTGTCCGAGGATGTAGGCACGTAGCGGATCGAGCACGGCGTCACCCACGGCGGGGACCGTGGTGGCAACGGCGATGTCGGCCTCGGGGTCGGCCAGAGTGTCGGCCAGTTCGGCCGCGCTGTGCAGAGGGGTGTTTGACGCGGCAGCCAGCAGTGCCATGTCCTTGGCCAGCGCGCCGATGGTGAACTCGGCCGTGGCAGCGGTCGGCTCGCCGGTGAGGAAGGTTCGCTTTCGGGTGACGAGCCCGCCGAGCGGGCCGAGTTCGAGTACGTCCAGCACCTGGGCGCGGGGCAGCCGCAGGGCATCGGCCTGCCGCAGTGAGTCACCTAGCGCGAGAACGGCGCCGGCGAGACTGCTGTTGGCGATCAGCTTGAGTGCGGCGGCGGTGGCGGCGGCGTCGACGCGTCGTATCGTGCCAAGCGTTTCCAGGACTGGGTGGACTTGGTCGAGCGCGCCTTGGTCAGCTGCGGTGAGAATCTGGAGGGTGCCGGCGGCGGCCGCCGGCACGGAGCCGAGCACGGGGGCGTGGACGTAGGACGGGCCGAGTTGCCGGGCCAGCTCCGACGCCTCGGCGGGGGCGATGGTGCTGGTGTTCAGGAGGATCGTGTCCGGTCGCAGCGAGCCGCGGACTCGGTCGACGACCTGCTGGCAGGCCTCGCCGTCGAACAACGCCAGGAGTACTACGTCGGCCTTCGCCACAGCGTCGTTCGGATCCCTGGTCGTCTCAACAGCGCCTGCCGGGCGCCCGGAGCGTGTCCAACCCATGACGTCCCAGTCGTGGTCGGCGAGTCGTGTCGCGATCGCGGCGCCCATGCGGCCCAGGCCGAGGACGGCGATCGTGCGCGGTGTGGTCATGTGTCCTACCGTGGCGGCATCGGGGTTCCTGCGACAAGCGCAGATCCAGCAGGTCAGCTATGCGGGACACGCATAGAGCCCAGGCATACTTGCGGCCATGGAGTTGACTGCGTGGCGGACGTTCGTGACGGTGTGCAGGCTCGGGTCGCTGTCGGCCGCGGCCGCCGAACTCGGTTACACACAGTCGGCCGTCTCCCGGCAGATCGCCGGGCTGGAGCGCCAGCTCGGGGTATCGTTGGTGCAGCGGCATGCGCGCGGGGTGCGTCCCACGCCCGCTGGCGAGGTGTTCCGTCGCCACGCCCATCTCGCGGTCAACGAAGCCGACCGCGCCGTGCGTGCCGCACGGGACGCTCGTGACGGAGCGCTCAGCCGGCCTCTGGCGGTCGGCGCGACGCCGTCTCTGGCCGCCGGGATCGTGCCCACGGCGATCCGCCGCCTGCTGGACAGAGCCGGCCCCCTCCAGTGGAGCCTGTTGCCAGGGCTGAGCGCACAACTGCACGATCGCGTGATAGCCGGCGATCTCGATGTCGCCGTCGTCACCGATGCGCCACCGGGGCTGCCTCATGACCCGCATATCGAACGAAGGTTCCTGGGGATGGACGAGATGGTCGTCGTCCTGCCCGCCGACCATCCACGAGCCGGGCACGGGCCGGTACGCATTCAGGAACTGGCCGACCAGACCTGGGTCGAGGACAACGACGGCTCGGCAGCACTGCTGCACCAGCACGCCGCCCGCGCCGGAACCACCGCCCGCATCGACCTCACTGCGGCCGATCTGCCCGGCAAGATGGCCCTGGTCGCAACCGGCCACGCCATCGCCCTCATACCCGGAGTACTGACACGCGCGCTGCGGACCGACGTCACCACAGTGGCCCTCATCGATCCCCCCACCCGCGGCATCTACACGATCACACCACGTCGCGACCCGCACCCATCCGCAACGCCCCTGCTCGACCAGCTGGCGGCAACCTTCGGCTCAGTTCGTACCGCCCAAGCCGCACACTGACCGACTGGAACGGACGATTCGCCATTGGCCTGAACGCCCGCTCCACATCCAAAGAAGAAGGGACAAAAGCTTACTTTCCGCCCTCTCATACTGTCTCGCCGCAAACGGCAAGGGCCGCTGTCGCGGCAGGGGATCTTGGGCTCGGTCTTCTGCCCTCCAGCAGCAGTGCGGCGGCGCTCTATGGTCCGGGTGTCTCTCAACGCCGTGCTGACCGATACCGAGGCTGACCGGATCACCGATGCCTGCCGTGCGGCGGTCGACGCGGGACGAGCATCCTCGCGCGCCGTGCATGGTGCAGGCTCACCGGACCCAGTACTGGGCCAGGGCTCCTTGCCGGAACGGGGCGGGGCTGACACTGAGCTCGCCGGAGAAGGGGCGGTCCAGGACGACGATCAGCAGCAGGCTGAAGCCGACGAGCCCGGCGACCGAGGCGACGAAAAGCATCTGGATCCGGCGTTTGCGCGTGCCGTAGAGGAACGTGAGCGGGATCAGGACGCATGCCCCGCCGTAGGCCAAGACCTGGAGCAGCCAGGGGAGTTCCTGGCCTGCCATGGTGATGCGGGCACGACGCTGCGAGGCGATGTCATCGAGATGGTTGACAGCCTGCTGGTAGAAGACCTGCTCATGCTGGCTCTTGGGCTCGTAGGTCTGCAGCACCCGGAACGCGTCCCTCAGGTGGGTCTCGGTGGCCCCGTAGCTGGGCCGGCCCGCGCGCATCCGGGGCCACTGGTCCTCGACGACCGCGTGGACGTAGCCGCTCACGGTCCCGTCGAGCCGGGTCTGCACCGACGTGGGGAACGCTGCGGCGTCGCGGGTGATGAGCGCCGCGTCGGTGGCCTCGGATGCCACGATGGTCTGGGCCTGCGCCAGATTCGTCCAGAGCGTGACGATCACGAACGCGAGGATGATCCCGTAGATGGCGCCGAACATCCCCAACGTCACCCCGACCATGTCGTTGTGCTCGCCGTCGGCCAGCGTGGGGTGCCTGCGCCGCAGCAGCAGGCTGCCGACGACCGCCAGCAGAACGGTCCCGCCAACGGTGACCAGGGCCAGAGTGAAGGTACTGAAATAGTTGAGCAGCCACAGCGACATGGGCCTGGAGTCTAAGCGGGACGAAGACATCCAAATTGCAGGCCCTTCAAGGCGCTACAGGCGTACGTGGGACAAGTTCACACGACCGAGTGAGCGTACGATGTGGATCCCCCGGCTGGCTCTGTCGATGACGAAGGGTTCTGGTCCAACTTCTGTGGACCGGTGACGCTCAGTACCGACGGGAGTGCCGGTAGGACGGTCGATAATGCCGGTCATGGCAGATCGCAGTCCGGTTCTCCGGATCATCACCGCGGCGGCGCGGGAGTCCTTGAAGCCCCTCGGCCTGGCCCAACGTGGGCGGTCGCGGCTGTGGATTGATAATCATGGGTGGTGGCTGGGGGTTGTGGAGTTCACTCCGCCACGGACTGCCGGCAGCGGTCTGCACGTCGGTGCAATGTGGCTGTGGCACGACGTGGACCAGCTAGCCTTCCACGTGGACGCAGTCCGGGTCGGATCCGAGTTGTTCCGCACCGAGGACCAGTTCAGGCCGCTGGCACTCGAACTCAGCCGACAGGCGGCTGCGAACGTGACCGCGCTGAGGGAGAAGTTCCCGTCTCTACCGGATGTCGCCCGATACCTGACGTCCAAGCCGGTGCGCCGGGGATTCCTCTGGGAGGGCTTCGACGCCGGGATCGCGGCCGCCCTGGTCGGTGATCCGGACACGGCCCGCGATCACTTCGAGCGAGTCCTTCGAGAGGACCCGCTGGCCCCGTGGATGATCGAAGCCCAGGAGAAGGCGCTTGAGTTGCACGCGATCGCGGCAGATCGCGGCGCCGTGGCCGCCTGGGTCGCCCGGGGCGTCGACTCATGCCGGAGCAAGCTGGGCCTGGATGGCGTTAACGGTCTGAACTGGCCCCACTTCTCCGGCCCCAGGCGGCCCCACGTCGTCGTGTACGGGGTCTGAGTTCCGGCTTGACCCGGCCCCGGCTTCCAGTCTCGCGTGGCCCCAGCCGACGACCGGGCCGACGCATTGCCCTCACCGATCGTCACGAGTCGGGCTGTGTCAGGTGGTTGACTGACCGTGGCGATACTCCTCGGAAGGCAACGAGTCCCATTCGGTATTCGCGCCGTCGCGCGTCACCATGAACAGCGGACGCGAACGCAGGACCTGACCAACGAGTTGCCCGCGCATCACCACCCCAGGATCATCCGGTCCTGCATAGCCCTCGGGCGTGTAGCGAAAGTGCCCGTCCACTGCCTCGGCATGCGCGATTGCGTCCCTCTCCAGCTCCGACAGGTCCCTTCCGACCAGCGAGATTCCGTCGTGCCCGACCTGGGGACCGTGGACGGCGTCGGCTGCGATGCAGAACAACCCCACAGCTTGGCTCACGTAGGCCGTGACGGCAGGCGGCGAAGGAGTCACCCCGCCGCCGTGGACATCGACCTTCCACGTCGGCGAGAAGATCGCAGCGCGCCGTGCGCACTCGCTGACCTCCGTCTGGCCGAGAACCTGAGTCGCCTCGACCACTTCGTCGACAGTCATACCGAACCGGAGCGGTCCGACGCCCACCGCCGGTGCATAGGACCACTCGTCCCGATCGGCGACTTCGGAATCGGCTTCGGTCTTGCACGTCATAGTCGCCCCCTGGAGTCAGCTGAAATCTTGCCGGCGCCCATCATGTCAATCGCCGACCAGCAGTCGGCCGGGTGCCGCCATGCGCGATCTATCCCCGCCTGCCAGGGGTCGCAGGGATCTCCAGGCGATCGTTAGCCTCGCTGCTGCTTGGCTTTGGTCTGGGCGAGTCGGTAGCACTCGGTGCCGGTCTCGGTGATGGTGCCGTTGAAGGTCAGGCGGTCGACAATGGCCGCGCAGAGCCGCGAGTCGGTGAAGGTCTTGGTCCAGCCCCCGAACGACTCGTTCGAGGCGATCGCAACACTGTTCTTCTCCTCCCTCTCCGTCAGAACCTGGAACAGCATCTCGGCGCCGCGGCGGTCCAGTTCGAGATGGCCAAGCTCGTCAATGCAAAGGAGGTCGACGCGGCCGTAGCGGGCGATGGTCTTGGTCAGTTGCTTCTCGTCGGCTGCTTCGACGAGCTCGTTGACCAGGCGGGCGGCGAGCGCGTAACGGACTCGGAATCCGGCCATCGCGGCGGCGGAGCCGAGCCCTATCAGCAGGTGTGTCTTGCCGGTGCCGGAGTCGCCGATCAGACAGAGCGGCTCGCCCTTCTTGACCCATTCGCAGGTGGCGAGGTTGTTGACCAGTGCCGGGGCGACGTTGGGGTTGGCCGTGTAGTCGAAGTCGGACAGCCACTTCGAGCGCGGGAAGCCGGCCGCGCGGATGCGTCGCTCGCGGCGGCGTCGGTCGCGGTCCTCGCACTCGGCCATCAGCAGTTCGGCCAGGAAGCCGCGGTAGGAGAGGTACTCGCGTTCGGCGCGGGAGACGGTGACGGCGAACTGGGCCCGCATCGGCGGCAGCTGCAGGACGCGGCAGGCGGTGTCGATCGCGGCGTCGGAGGCGGGCTCGGTCAGGGTGTGGTGCGGGCCAGTCATGGCGGGCGCGGGAACTGGGCGCCGACGTGGCGATCGACTACCGCACGCAGGACTTCGCCGAGCACGGCCCGTACGACGTGATCCTCGACGTCATCGGCGGCGACTACCTCGAACGCAACGTCCGCTCCCTCGCCGCCGACGGACGTCTGGTCGTCACCGGCCTGCAGAACGGCCTGGAAGCCAACCTCAACCTGGCCGAGCTGGTGTTCAAGCGCGCCTCCGTGCACGGCACCACCCTGCGCACGCGGTCCAAGGAGCAGAAGGCGGCCATCGTCGCGCACGTGCACAAGCACGTCTGGCCGATGACCGAGAGCGGGGCCGTGCGGCTGGTCGTCGACCGGACCGTGCCCACGGCCGATGCCGCCGAGGCGCACCGACTCATGGAGGCCGGAGACCACCTCGGCAAGGTCCTGCTGGTGAACGGCTAGAGCGCGGCGCGGAAGACCGTGACCGGGCGGGCCGAGCCGGGCTGAGCCGTGTTCGGTCAGCGCGGCGGGCCTCCGCGATCGAGGTCACGGCCTGCCACCGGCAGGCACGGTGCCCTGCCTGCGGCTGACGTGGCCGAAGCCCTGCATGAACGTTCCCAAGTGTCCGGGGCATGGCAGCCGTATCCCGACACCGAGGAAACCCTCCGCGCCCTGCACGGGCGAGGCATCCCGGTCCCTGTCGTCAGCAACATCGGCTGGGACATGCGCCGTGTCTTCCGCGACCACGGTGTCGATGACCTCGTGGACGCCTCCTTCCTCTCCTTCGCTGCGCCTTCCTGCGCTCACGGCCCAGCCCCCGGATCCCGCAACGCACAGCGGCGGACACGCCTCCTCCAGCCCCAGGACCGCACCGCCGGCGGCACCCCGGCCGCGAGTCCACACCCGTTGCCCACCCCGGCGGACCACCCCACGCGAACGTTCCACACACCCCAGTGACGGTTGGTAAAGTCCGTCACCCTCATACGCCAGAACACCGGAGGGGACCTTCGCTGCCGAAGTCAGCGAGGACAGGCGTGACCCTCCGACCGGTGCCCCATCCACACCGCCACGTCGCATACCCGCAGCGCACTCACCGTCTCCGGCACGCCCGCGACCTGGCGCAGCGCGAGCAACTGGCGTTGCAGGGGACGGTCGTCCGCGCAGCGCGGCATGCAGCGCAAGCCAGAACGAGGGCCGCGGGCGGCCCAGAGCGCAGCGCACCACCTTGTCGTAGACCGGCAACAGCCGCGGACGCTTACGAGCCAAGAGCTTCCCAGCGATGACCCAGTCAACTCCGTGCTGGGCGCATCCGTGCTGGGCGCAGAGGAGGTGCCAGGCCCGGTCCGCCGGCGAGCCCCCGGCCAAGACGTCCGCTTCGGCGTCGACCATGTCGATGTCCGCGGGGATGTCGTGCAGCAGACCAGACAGCTGCGCGCCGAGGGGGCCCTCCAGAATGTCCAGCGCAACAGAAGCCGGAACGGTCACCGACAAGGTCTGCACCGCGACCAGGTCCTCCGCCGTGATCCGGTCGGCGATCTCCGGCCGGTCTCCCCCACCGGCCAGATGCTCGAACCGGCTGCCGGTGAACGTCGCCTCACCGGGTGACATGCCTATGCCGAAGTAACGCCGCAGATCACCCACGGCACGCTCGGCACCCAGCAGTTCTTTCAACCGCTGCCCCAACGGCGGCAACGACGCTCCACTGGGAGAGATCGCGCGAATCCATCCTTCATCGAGATCGTGAGCACACCAGTCTGTAGCAGGGCGGCCAGGTGGGTGTGCCAACACAGAAGCAGCTGTCATGCGCCACGCCCGTCCTGCCGCTCGGCACCTGCATACGCCGACGCCACCGAATCTCCCGCGCGCGGCCGGCCGCTATCGACCGCCGCCGCCAGCTTCTCCGGCATCATCTCCGCGAGCACCTCGGCGACCGTCTCCCGCGCGATCCGCAACCGCTGCAGGCTCTCCCGGGCCAACTCCAGCTTCCCCGACAGCCCAGCAAGCTCGGCTTCCAACTCCTCCACCCGATCACGGGCGGTCGCCTCGCGCGCTTCCAACTCCTCGAACAGCGAGCCCATCCGCCAGCCCTCCTCCAGCACCACGGTAGAGACGAGAAGCCACCGAACACAGCCCCAACGGGACGGCCGAGCATCGCGGTCGGCTCACGTGACAACTGCCGCTTCGCTCTCAGGGTGTGGGAGCTGGGAGGGGAACCCGGTCCATCGCAGGACGTCCGGCAGATGGCTCATGTCGTTGTAGACCAGGACGCTCGCCGGCCGGGCCGGGGCGTAGCGGATGACGCTGAGCGCAGCGTTGCCGTGGTTGAGGCCCATCCAGCGCCACGCAGGGGCGTCCATCGCGGCGCGCACCAGCCAGGCGATGAGAAACGCTTGGGTGATCACAAGGTCGTGACGAGGGGCATCCCCCTCGTGATCCGGCCCGGTGAACTTCGTGACCGCCTGCCGGGCGAGCTCCGCGCCGCGTGCACCCTCCTCGGCTGACACAGAGGTGAAACGCGCCGACATCACGTCGGCGACCTCTGTAGGGGACTGTATCCGGTCCTGATCATGTGACGGAGTGGAAGCAGTCCCCGCAGGGGGCGTTCCGTCAGCCTGTCGCGCCGCCAGGCCGGGTGTGCAGTCACGCTCGCCCGAAAATAGTAGCCATGGACATAGTAGCCATGTAATCTATTGAACATGAGCAAGGGTTCCCCGGGCCCCACGCCCGGCTTCCTGGTATGGCGGCTCGCCAACAAGTGGCGTGTCGCGGTCGATCGCGCGGTGGCGCCCCTGGGTCTCACCCACGCGCAGTACTCGCTGATCGCGTCGCTGCACGGCATGCAGCGCGCCGGCGAGCGGCCCAGTCAGCGCCGACTCGCCGACCACACCGGCCTGGAGGCTCTGTACGTCTCGAAGCTGGCGCGCGCCCTGGAGGCAGCCGGCCTGATCGAGCGCACCCGCGATCCCCGCGACCCGCGTGCCGTACAGCTCGCCCTCACCGAGCAGGGCCAGGCCGTCACTCGGCAGGCCATCGCGGTGGTTCAGGAACTGCATCAGCAGTTGCTGGAGCCCCTTGGAGGCCCCGACGCCCCACGGACGCGCGCGTTCACCGACGAGTTGACGACCCTGCTCGACGCACCTCTCACTCCACCCGTACCGAACAACAAGAGCACTCAGGGGACAACACCATGACCACCACTGCACCCGTCGCCAACGCCCGCACCCTCGGCCTGGCCCACTACGCCGCCCGCGGCGTCCTGGAGCACGTCCTGGCCCGGCACGGCATTACGTTCCAGCAGCAGGTCGTCCTACGCGCGGCCGTCACCGCCGACGCCCCGCAGACGCCGGACGACCTCATCACCCAGGTCCAGGGCTCCCTCAAGGCCGAACCAGCCGACATCCGCGCTACCCTCGACGAACTGCTGGCCAGGCAGCTGCTCACTGCGGACGGCGCGCACCTTCGCCATACGGGCGCGGGGCGCGAGCTGATCGCCGCCGTCGGCGCGGAGACCGCCCCCATCACCGCCCGGATCTGGGGCGGGATACCCGCGGCGGACCTGGCCGCCGCCGGCCGCGTCCTCGCCCTGGTCACCGAGCGCGCCAATGCGGAGCTTGCAGCGCTGACCGCCTGACCACCCGACCAAGCTGGTCAGGGTCTGCATCTGGTTGTGATCAGAGGGAAGTTCGCGTGAGGCCCGTGATCCAGATCATAGAGGTGCGGAGATGCAGGCCGGCGAGGTGGACCTTGCTGGTCTGCCCGCCCCGCGAGCGCCCGAGCAGGGCGGCCTTCAGCCGGACCCTGTGCCGGTGCCGGACGCGTCTGCGCTCTTCCCGGACGGGATCGCTGTCGATGCAGTGCCCGTCTTTTCCTTGCGGGGCGCCCCCTTTGGCCGGGCTTTCTTCTCGTCGACAGCCCTCTCCATGGCTCTCAGAACGTCCTCTCCGAGCTGCATGCCGGCGGCGTCGTGGTGGGCGCGCGGGGTGGTGGAGTCCACGCTGACCAGCGACAAGTCCCCCTCGGCCCGTTTCGCGGCCTCGACTATCAGGCCCTCCAGCAAAGCCTCGAAGACACCGGCGCCCCGCACTGCCGGAAGCGGTTATGGACGCTGGACCAGGCGCCGAATTCCTGCGGCATCTCCCGCCACTGCCCGCCCGTCTTGAAGCGCCAGATCACGCCCTCGAACTGCTGCCGCAGCTGCTCGGGATACGGACCGTACCTGCCGATCGGCAGGTACGGCTCGATGAACTGCCACTCCACATCAGTCAGTTGCACCCGCGTCATGGACGACGACCTACCAGAACACCTCATGCGGTGCGGGAGACCCCCACAGATCGATCACGACTCGATACGCGCCCTAGGTGCAATGCCGTTGCATTACGGGCGTTCACGGTCCCGCAGCAGTACCCACTCCCGCAGAGTGGCCCGGTTGATGCCCAGGTCAGCGGCGATGCTCTTGTACGTCGCCCCGGGAGTGGACTCGTACAAGGCCACAGCATCGGCCTTGAACTCGTCCGAGTAGTCCTTCATCGCCATGGGCGGTCTTCTCGCTTCCTCCGGATCAAGCAGATCCAGTATCAGCGTGTCCACCACTCAGGGGGAGGCTCCGTCCACGCTCCCAATCTGACACAAAATGCCTGATCAAGCAGGGGTGCGGGTGTTACCGTCCCTCGCATGGCTGAACTGATCGCTCCCACGGAACGGCTGCATTTCTCGTGGGTCACGGCACGTGACGAGTGGCAGCCTGGTGCTCACCAGGACGGGGCCGGCCTGCGTCTGGTGGGTGACGATGACCTCGACACCCCGGAAGGGTTCGCCTCATGGGTCCAGCGGCTGCGACAACAATCGGACCGGTCGCTGCCTGTCGGGGAAGGACGCGTCCACGCCACCCACTGGTGGATCGTCGACGGTGAGACCTACCTCGGAGCCATCGACCTTCGGCACTACCTGAACGCCTTCCTGCTGGAAGGCGGCGGACATATCGGCTACAGCGTTCGGCCCTCTGCCAGGAGACGCGGACTGGCCTCGTGGGCGCTGGGAGCGGTTCTACTCAAGGCACCGGCGGTCGGCCTGGACCGGGTCCTCCTCACCTGTGACGACGGCAACGTCGGCTCGGCGCGCACCATCGAAAACAATGGTGGCGTCCTCGAAGATGTGCGCACCACAGAAACCGGGGTCAAGCGCCGCTACTGGATCACTCTCAACGACACTGAAGGACGAGGCCCTGGCTCAGCGGACGTGGGCTGATTGCTCAGCTGGGACCTGCGTACTTCAGGATCACGGACGGTGCTCGCAGAGCCCAGCGAACACGAGGAAGACCTCGCAGCCCGCGCTCACACGCTCCGCGGAGACGTGCGACCGTACGTGTTCCTGCCATCGATCCCTCAGCCACTGCAGCGGCTTCAAGATCGGCTCCTTCCTGGCCCGGAGGCCAGCGAAGCGGGATGGCGTCCCGCACCGCCGAGACACGGTCCGCGCCCCAGATGGAAGGTGCGGCCCGGTGTCACCGGAAGGAGCAAGGCGGACGATACAGCGCCAGCCAGACCTGCACGGGCCAGCTCGACGTCAACTGCTGCCTGGAAACGGACGACTACGTGCGTCTCGTCGAACTTCGCCCAGGCCAGGAGACGCTGACCAGCCGTCGGCACCTACTGGACCGGGTATTGCAGGTGGTCGCGGCCGGTGAAACACAGGTTCCGGCGCGGGACGGTGCCCCAGGACTGGCCGTCCCGGTACTGAGGCACCGTTGCCGTCCGCCGATTCGCACTGAGTTCTCACGGACCAACTCAATCCAGACCGATGGCAGATCGTCGGCCTCTGCTTGAGGATCGATGTGTCGTCCCGCGGCGACCACGGGCCACCCTGGGGCTCGTCCTCCGATCGGATCGCCGATTGGCGAGATGCCCGGTTCGGAGGCCTGCCGCCGCGCATGGCCGCGTGCGGGGACGGTGGGACAGGGGACGTCGTCGGCCTCGGCGGCGCCGGCCAGGGCCGGGCTCACCAACTGGTGTGCGCCACGATCCATCGGACCAGGGCGTCCTCATCGCTGGCGGGCGGCAGGTCGGGGCCGCAGCCGAGCGGAGTGTAGGACAGCCGCAGGTGGGTGAGGTAGCCGTAGGGGCCGTGGTCCTCCGCCGGCC
Source organism: Streptomyces sp. NPDC001852 (assembly GCF_042891825.1). Lineage (NCBI taxonomy): Bacteria > Bacillati > Actinomycetota > Actinomycetes > Kitasatosporales > Streptomycetaceae > Streptomyces > Streptomyces sp. NPDC001852. Next base: position 10,498 of record NZ_JBIATN010000059.1, on the reverse strand, counting down.
CGAGGACCAGGGCGTGCGTGGCGGTGCGCCAGATGCGATGGGTCAGCGCCGGGCCAGCGGCCACCGCCGCGGACACCAAGATCCGTTCCGGGACGGTGCCCAAGTGCTCGGTGACCGCCCGCGCCGCCTGCGCAAGCGCGGCCTCGCAGTCCTGGTCGGTGGACGGCCTGCGGCATGTCCAGCCGGGCAGTTGCTGCCAGCCCTCGACATAGCCGTTGAGCCACTCCTCGTTCCTCATGTCCTCGTCGCCGGGGTCAACGGGGTAGATCTCGCCGAAGACGAGGAAACACCGTGCGTCCGGCTCTCCGAACGGACTGCCGTAATCGCTGCACAGCACGTGTCCGTGTCCGGTGCGGAAGGAATCGCAGACCAGTTTGTGCTGCCATTCCCACCCGCGCCGCCGCAGCTCCTCATCGACGGCGTCGAACTCCTCAGGTATGCGGGACACGTCCGGCAATGCGAGGAGTTCCGCGACGGCCTCAGTGGTCAACGGGCGCTGTACAAGGGCATGTACGGGTATCGACATGCGGATCACTCTAGAAGTCGGCATGCCGCAGGCGGCAACCGGAGTTCGGCCTGCTCGGACGAGGCGATGACCTCGGCTTGGGGCACTGTCTGGCCGCCGGCCGGCGGCTCGGCCTGGAGAAGGTCCCGACAGTGCAGTTCAGCGCCGCACTGATCTTGTCCAGGTCGCCCACCCGGACGGTCACCGGCTTGTTGTGCCCCCACATCGCCGCGACCTTGCTCAACGTCGGTGTGAAGTCGACCGTCTTGAACACCTCCAGCACGCCCGTAGTCCGCCACAGGTCACGCTGAGCGGCCCCCATCCGCGCACCAGCTGGGTGCTGCCAGGCCTGTGACGATGGCCAACGGTGGGAGAAGGCAGCAGCAGCGCCGCAGGCGGGTTGGACAACGTCTCCATGTCGAACGTAGGCGGGTCTTCCCATGACCTGACAGATGCCAAGTCAACGGTGCCATCAGGCTGGGCAGGGTCGACAGCATGACAGGCGATGAGGGCGCCGAACAGTCCCCAACCACGCTCGGCTACCTCCTGCTGGCCGCGCAGAACCCGCAGCGGCTCGAGCAACGCCCTCCCACTACGCATGCGCCTCCCCGTCCTTGTACCGTTGAGGCTGGTGAGACGACGGTAGGGCCCACGTGTGAGGGACGGGGCCGGGCCCGGGAAAGATCACCGCCCCCTGCAGCTATGCCCAGACTGTCAATGAAGAACCGGCACATCAGGTCAACGCACTCGGTGGACGACGCTGGTCATGAGGCGGCGGTTGGGTGAAGCCACGGCAGCGACCGGATGCCACCACGCCGACTCTTGGACGCAATACGCGGGCGCCAAGCGGGTCCAATCAGGGACGTCGTCACGGCCCCAGGAAACCGCGTCGATGATGCGGCCGTGTTCATTGCGCAAGGGTTGCGGTGTCGCCGTGGTTCTCCCACACTTCGCGCCGCCAATCCTGGTACACATCGGTGCGTCTCCCGGCGGCCTTCCAGCCGCACGTGGTGGAAGGTGTAGGTACGGCCGTCCTCGTCCGACAGGCTCCAGCCGTCCAGGTTCACCGCCCACCGGGTTGAGTTGGTGACGTCCACCCACTCCCTGTTCAGCGAGCGGTTGGAGCGCCCGTCCCAGCCCGGGGAGCCGTGCCGCACACCGCTGACGTACACCGCGGTGTGACGCGGGTAGCCCGAGTGGTGGTCGGCGGCCGCGGTCGGCAGCGCCACCGCACCCGCGGTAGCGGCCGCTACCGCGGCGACGACTACGCGCCTGGGATCAGGGTGGCGACACTGTGGTACATGCGAGGGATGGTGGTCGCTGTCCGACTCGTCCACTGCCCACCAGGCGGAATCGTCGCTGTCTGTGTGGTGCCGTCGTTGGCAGTGGCGATCACCGTCACAGGAGTGCTGCTCAACTGGCTGTTGTTGCACACGAGCTTGGCGGTGTCGGTCGGCGTGCCCTCTGTCTCCTGGGGGTCCACGGTGCTGAGAACGAACAAGTTGTCACCGATCTCCTGGCTGGTGCTGTTATCGTCGACGCAGTTGACGACGGCCTCCTCGACCTGGGCAGCACCCGATGCGTGCGCGGCCGCCGGTGCAAGTTGAGCGCTCGCCGCGACAGGTGTGGCCAGCATGAGGGGCAACGCCGCCGCAGCGGCCATACTGGTGCGGGCACTCCACATGCGGTGTTCTCCTTGAGGTTCGGGACGCACCGATAGCGCGCGACGACGGCACCACGCCCGGGCGCCAGCGTCAGCGCCCATGGCGGCTGAAGGAGGCGATCCAGCCAGGCCGCCTTCATTGTGACCACGGCGCATCACGACAGGGAGAGCGTGCATAGGGGGCGCTCGGAGCACCAGACTGCTGCCCCTGGTACCCGCGAGAAGCTACCGCGAACTGTGTTTCTACCGTGCCGTTCGCTCACGGCCCGGTCCACCGACCACCACGGTCGTCCGGTGGAATCAGAGGACCACCTTGTGGATCGAAGCAGACCAAGCCCTGACTTCCGCGCAGCGGCGGCAAGGTCGGTGGCGGCCTGGGGAAGGAGTCTCGTGGCCATGTCGGCGTACGGCCACGTGCGCGGCAGGACGACGGCGTAGTAGTTGTCCGTCAGTCGGCCGATGATCTCGGCGACGACGGCGGTGACGTCAATCTGGTCGTCGAAGGGGGCCTGGACGTCCAGCCGGTCAAGGACCAGGAAGCTGCCGGGCTGTTCGACGGCCTCCTCCAGCTCGGGTGCGAAGCCACCGTCCGGGGTGAGGAGGTGGCCGCGCGCCGAGGCCATCCGCGCCTCCGGTGCCCACAGCCTCATCACCACACCCCTGACTCTGCGGGGAACCGTTCTGGGACTGATGAGCCTGTACCGCACCGATCAGGGCGAGGTCTACGACAAGGGCGATGTCACTCTCGCCGCCGCAGTGGCGGCTCACACCGCGCTGTGCATCGACAACGCCCGCCGTTACACCGGCGAACACACCATCGCCCTGACAATTCAGCGCCACCTGCTGCTTCCCCAGCCTGCGACGCAGACGACCGTCGAAACAGCGCACCTGCACGTGCCTTCCGAGGTGGGCGGAGGCGGCGGGTTCGACACCTTCGCCCTCTCCGGCGCCCGCACCGCACTGGTCGTCGGCGAAGTGGCCGGCCAGGGCATCCATGCGGCCACCACCATGGGACAGCTGCGGACCGCCACGCACTCCCTGGCCGCGCTCGACTTGGAGCCCGACGAACTACTCGCCCGCCTCAACGACACCGCCATCAGCCTGGCCCAGGAACGCGCAGCTCTGCCGCCCGGCGACCCCATGCCGCTCATGGGAAGCTGCGCGTATGCGGTCTACGACCCGCTCGCCCAGACCTACACCATCGCCCTGGCCGGCCATCCCCCACCCGTCATCGCCCATCCCGACGGGAGCACCGAGATCCCTCACCTGCCGAGCGGACCTCCCCTGGCAGTACCGAAGGACCCCCCTTCGCTGCCACCACGGTCCCTGTCACCGACGGCAGCGTCCTCGCCTTCTACACCCCATCCCTCCTGACCACCTCGCAGTCCCCGGAGACCCTCCAACGGGTGCTGGACCACACTGACCGGCCGCTGCAGGATCTGTGCGACGACGTGCTCTACCGGCTGCGGAACGACACCCGCCACGGCGACGTCATCCTCCTCCTCGCCCGCACCCGCACATTCCCTGCGGACCACGTCGCTGTGTGGCACCTCGACCACCACCCCAAGGCCGTCGCCACGGCGCGCACCCACACGCAACGGCAGCTCCGACATTGGGGAGTCGATGAGGAAACCGCCTACACCACGGAAATGATCGTCAGCGAACTGGTCACCAACGCCATCCGCTACGGCACCCCGCCGGTGCGGTTGCGGCTCATCAAGGACCGCACGCTCACCTGTGAAGTCTGCGACAGCAATTCCCTCGCGCCTCGGCTGCGCCACGCGAAGACGATCGACGAAGGTGGGCGGGGCTTGTTCATCATCGCCCAACTCGCACAGAACTGGGGCGTCCGGTACTCCCTCGACGGCAAGACCGTCTGGGCCGAGCAGACTCTCCCACCCCCAACCTCACCCGGTCCCCAACAGCGGTCATAGCGACACCGAGGCCGCCCTGATCGTCGTCGGCCAGCCGTATGCCTCCCGCTGCGAGCGATGGCATCGCGTCCCCAGGACGACGAATCCGTCCTTGGCGAAGGCTCGCGCGCAGGGTCTGACACGAAGGAGAACACCTGGCCGGTGCAGCCCGGACAGGTCAGCCAGTGCCGTGGGTCCCCTCTATCGCGCCGGGCATGGTGATCAACGGGCCGGGACCGGGAAGTGCATGCAGCTGCTGGTGGCGTGAGCGAGGAGCCGGTCGCCGGAGTCGCGGAGCTCTGCCTGGGCGAGGGCGGTGCGGCGGCCACTGTTGAGAACGGTGCCGATGGCGCGGACCTTGCCGGTGTCGACGCTGATCGGGCGCAGGAACTTCAAGGTCAGGTCGATCGAGGTGTATCCCATGCCCTGGGGCAGTACGGACTGCACCGCGCAGTCGGCCGCCGAGTCGAGGAGCGTGGCGTAGACGCCGCCGTGGACGCTGCCGATTGGGTTGTCATGTTCCTCGCCCGGCACCAGGACGAAGACCGCCCGGCCGTGCTCGGCCTCCTCCAGGGTGAAGCCCAGAGTGGCGGCGATGGCGGGGCGGGCAGGCGCCCGGCCAGGATCTCACGGAGGAAGCCGAGACCGCTGTGGTGAGGGATGGCGGCGACGGAAATGGCAGGGTCTCTCCAGCCGAACACGCGTGAACTGCGGGTGGCCGCCCCTGTCTCACCGGTCGCGTCGGCGCCCAAGAACTTCTTCGATGTTTCGGACATGCGGCAGCTCCTCATGGGCGTCCGTTGTTGGTGTGCCGCTCCGGTCGGCTGCGGTGGGGGCCCACTTCTGCGGTGGGAATCGTCCTGCGGGGTATTTCAGCTGCCGCTGCTTTCAGGGGCTGTCCTGGCCGACGCGGATGAGACCCGGGCCGGCGTCGACGAACGAGTCCCCGATCGGCACGTCGTGGCCGTTGTCGCAGCGGAGTACCGCGTGCACCTCGGCACCGCATTCCTTGTGCCGTACGACCACAGGGGGCCCTTGTTCGTCGGCGGCCCACGTGTCGCCCCATTGCCGAAGCGCCACGATGACGGGCCGGAAGTCCCGGCCTTTCTGGGTGAGTTGATAGGCGTACCGGGTCCGCTGGCCGGGCTCCTGGTAGGGGACGCGCTCCAGGAGACCGGCGGCGGTCAGCTCTTTCAGGCGCGCCGCGGCGGCGGGTTCGCCGATGCCCACGCGCTTGGCGAAGTCGTCGAAGCGGCGGGTGCCGAAGAACGCCTCGCGCATGATCAGCAGCGCCGTCCTGTTGCCGACGATCTCCAGGGTCCTGGCGATGGAGCAGTTGGCCATGGACCAGGCGCCCCGTTCGTCCAGTAGATCCTTCATCTCTCCACCCTCCACCTGGCTTGCCTCATTGAAAGTCAGCCTATACCGTCGTAGCTGACTTCTAAAGGCGTAAGTCAGTTGAGGGTGTGCGTATCCCGAGGGAGGAATCATGGACATCAGCACAGCAACCGTCCTGGTCACCGGGGCCAATCGCGGACTCGGCCGGGCACTGACCCAGGAACTGCTCGCGCGTGGCGCGACGGTGTACGGGGCGGCCCGCCGACCGGACCAGATCGATCTGCCCGGCGTGAAAGCGATACGGCTCGACGTCACCGATCCCGCCTCGGTCGCCGCGGCTGTCGAGGAGGCCCGTGATATCACGGTGCTGATCAACAACGCGGGCAGTTCCACAGGCGCCGATCTGCTGACCGGCGACTGGGACGCCGTCCGCCTGGAGGTGGAGACCCACTACCTGGGCACCCTCGGCGTGATCCGGGCTTTCGCCCCGGTGATCGAGTCCCAGGGCGGCGGCGCCATCCTCAACATCCTTTCCGTGCTGTCGTGGATCAGCTTTCCCGCCGTCGGCGCCTACGCAGCGGCGAAGTCCGCGGAGTGGAGCCTGACCAACGCGTTGCGTCCGCAGCTCGCGCCCCGGGGCATCACCGTGTCCGGACTCCACGTCGGCTACATGGACACCGACATGGCCCGCCATGTCGACGGGCCCAAGACCGACCCGGCGGACGTCGCCCGCGCGGCCGTCGACGGCATCGCCTCCGGGGCTACCGAGATCGTCGTCGACGACCGCAGCCGCCAGGTCCAGGCCGACCTGTCCGGTGGCGTCGCCGCTCTTTACCCGCAGCTCGGCTGAGACGAGGACACCGTGACTTCGACTCCTTCCCCCGCCCCCGGCCGGCTCAAGCCGACCGGCAGGCAAACCGGTCTCCGGCCGTCCCCGAACCAGCCCTCCCGGCTCGCTGCCACCCTCACGCTCATCGCCATGTGCCTGGGTGCCATGACGACCTTTCTGCTGATCACCGCTTCGGTGTCGGCGCTCTCCGCCATCCAGGACGACCTGCACGTCTCCCCGACCGGCCTCGTCTGGATCCCCTCCGCGTACACCCTGCTCGTGGCCAGTCTGGTGATGTCCGCGGGTACCATCGGCAACCTCTACGGCCGCAAGCGCACCTTCGTCGCCGGCGCCGCGGTCATGATCATCGGGTCACTCATCGTCTATACGGCGGGTTCGGCGGGAGGCGTCATCGCCGGCCAGCTCGTCTCCGGCCTCGGTGGCGCGCTCATCCTGCCCAACAGCCTGGCCATCCTGGGCGCCACCTTCCCGGACCCCCACCGGCGCACCGAAGTCGTCACCATCTGGGCCGCCTCCTCCGGCATCGGACTCGCCGCCGGCCCGCTGATCGCGGGCACACTGCTGGACCACTTCCACTGGAACACGGTCTTCCTGTCGACCGCCGTCCTCGCCGTGGTCACCATGGCCGCCGCCATCTTCGTCGCCGAATCGCGCGGCCCCGAGGGCCAGCTCGACATCCCCGGCCAGGTCCTGGCCGTCCTGGGCATCGCCGCCCTCGTCTACGCCCTCATCGAAGGCGGACACGACGGCTACACCAGCCCCCGCATCCTCACCGCCTGGATCATCGCGGCCGCGGCCCTGACCGGTTTCGTCCTCATCGAGCGCGCCGCCCGCACACCCATGCTGGACATCACCCTGTTCCGGTCGGCGTCCTTCAGCGCCGTCATGTTCGTCGCGGCCGTCTCCCTGTTCGGCTTCACCGGCCTGGCCATCCTGACGGTGCTCTTCTACGAGCGCGTCCAGCACCTGTCCGCCCTGGACGTCGGATGGCGGCTGCTGGCCTTCTTCGGCGTCTACGTCATCGTCAGCTACGCGACCGGACGCGTGATCCGCCGCACCGGCTTCAAGCTCCCGCTGACCGTGGGCTTCGTCATCGGAGCCGCCGCCACGGCCGGACTCACCACGCTGGATCCGACCACCCCTTACGCCCGGGTGTGGTGGCTGTTCGCGCTCTTCGGAGCCGCAAGCGGGATGGTGGCGGCGCCCAGCACCGCCGCCGCCCTGGTCAGCGTCTCCCACGAACGCGCCGGCATGGCTTCCGGAGCCGTCAACGCCTTCCGCCAGATCGGATCCGTCACCGGCTCCTCCCTCCTCGGAGCACTCCTCGCCAGCCGGCTCCAGTCCCAACTGCCGAGTTGGCTGGACGTCCACCACGTCCCCCGAGCAGCCTGGCCCGCGGTCGAGCACGCCGTCTCCACCGGTAGCGGTAGCCACCGAGCGGCACCGCCGAACGTGGCCGCCGCGATCGGCGACGCCTTCACCTCCGGCGTCCACGCCGGAATGACCGTCATCGCCGCCGTGTTCCTGTGCGCGGCCCTCGCCTCAGCCCTGCTGGTACACAATCGACCGCACCACACCACCGTCACGACGAACTGACGCGTAACTTCCAGGAGCGACACCCAGAACCGTCGATTCGCCTGCGCGGCGACGCCGACGGGGGTCGGGACGGTGCCAGGCGGCCGTGGCAGGGCGTGGATCGCCTTGGAAGACCTGCCGGGCGTGCCCGTCACGGTGAGCGGCCGCGACGGGGCGTGCGCCCGGGCTGTGGGCCGACGCGTGGACGGCCCGCGAGGGCTGTGACGTGGTCGCGGGCGGCGGGGCTGTGGCCGACGAAGCGCTGTGAGACCAGGATGCGCTGATCGTCTCCCACACCGAGGATGCCCTTGTCGAAGAGCTTGTGGAGCAGCGAGCACAGACACAGCCCGTTGTCGATCTCGTCGGTGCCGCCGAACGCCCACCAGCGCACATGGGCGGCCTCCAGCCCGACCGGCACCGCGCCGATCCTGCCGTCGTAACCGCAGAACGCGCACAGGTACTCATAGGCGGTCAGCACGAGCTCCCGCATCCGCCGGTCCCCCTGCCTGCGTGCCGCCGAGAGCTGCCCGTTCTGCGCCGGCTTCAGTTCCAGGCCGGCGGCTTGGCACAGTTCGCCATGGAGGGAGGGGGGAAGTGCAGGTCGAGCAGCCATCGCGCGATCCTGCCCCGCAGTTGCGGCTCGCGTCGCAGAGCTGCCCTCAAGTCCGGCGCGAGCCGCCCGGTGGCACCGGTCTCCCTGAGACCTCACACTCCGCTTCCGGGGCTGCCGGGCCCACGATCGGTGCGCACTCCCCACACGCCGTCGCTGACCAGGTGGTGAAAGGGGTAAGCGGACGTGGTCTCGTTCGGAGGGCAGTATTCGGTGAGCGGCCGTTGCAGGTCCTGCTCCACCGCGCTGTAACGCAAGCTGCCCTCCGCGTCGTCCTGGAACCGGCCGAGGGCGTACAGGAGCAGCAGCGGTTTGTGCGGTGCGCGCGTCCCGCTCCTGGTCCACTGCCTCAGTCTCGCGGTCCGCTCCAGCCAGTCCATGGCGGCTGATCGTAGACGGGCCGTCCCAGGCGCATGGTTGGGCGGAACCGGAAAGCCCCGGCATGAGTTGGCTCAGGCGCGGGGATCGGCCAGCCAGCGCAACGCGCTGAGACTCGGCAGGAACAAGTAGTCGCCGCCACGAGTGATGACGTAGCGCTCGACGTCGTGCAGGCGATGCCGGACGGGACGCTGGGGATCGTGAAGACGCTTGTGCCGACGGCCGCGGTAGGCCGGCGTGACCGCCGGCGGCTGCGATGCGGCAGTGCGCTCATCCAGCGCCGGGCCTGGCGGCCTGTGCGGTCGCTCGGCCGGCGGGGCGACGTGCACGCCACACAAGGAAGACCGACGAGGCGACAAGGCACCACACGGCGAGCACCACATACGGCTCGACGTGCTGGTTGTGCGGGAAGTAGATGGCGTTGCGCTGGGCGTTCACCGACGCGCCCGGCGGCAGGAACCGCCCCAGAAAGCCCAGGACCGGAGGGAGCAGCGGCCAGGCCACCGCACCCCCGGACGAGGGGTTGCCGAGGATGACCAGCAACAGCCACGTCGGCAGCATCGCCCAGCGGCCCAGGAAGGTGTGGAACGCGGTGAAGATCATGCCCGCCGTGATCATAGTGAGAGTGCAGATGCCCCATGACTGGACGAACGGCAGCCGCACCACACCGAGCACCCAGTCGGCCATGACGCAGATCCACAGGCCGCCTAGCACGGAGTAGCCGGCCGTAGCAGCGATACGCTCGGCGGGGCGCAGCGCCTGAGCATGCACCCCGAGCTGGATGGCACCGACGAAACCGAGGATGGTCGACCCCAGGGCGATATAGAAGAGAGCCAGCCCCTGCGGGTCCGTGGCCGGAAGCGGTTTGACGTCCCTGACCTGCACCGGGATGCCCAGGGCCCGGCCCACCGCCGGGGCACTCTGGCCGAGAACCCGGGCGACCGACGCGCCCGCCGCGCTCGCCACATCGACCTCCACCCCGGCCGGTCGACGCTGCAGGATCGCGAACTCCCGCTGGGCGTCGACCGCGGCGAGGGCCCTGCCGTAGTCAGGGTACGGATGAAGGACCAGCGACGTGCGGAGCGTGGTCTCCAGCGCGTTGGTGAACCGGCCGCCCGCGACCGACTTTCCCGTCACCGCGACGGGGATGCGATGCGGTACGGGATTGGCCATGGCCCAGCAGTAGGCGCCGACGAAGAGCCCGGCCAGGGCCGCGATGATCAGCGAGATCACCACCGCCGGCAGGAATCGCGACGACGTCAATCGCGGCCATCTGCCCCGTCGGGGCGGCTGAGGCGGCGCCGCCGCAGACCACCGCTCACCCATGGCCGTGATCGTACGGTGGGCGCCGGGCGAGACTCGGCTGCCGCACCGCACGCGTCACCGGCATGCCGGAACACCGCAGCGCAAACGAGCGCTGGCCCGCCGCGGTGTAGCGGTGCACAGCATTGCCGCCGTCCGCTCAGCTCACGGGTCCACAGACCGTTCCTAATCAGTGAGCGGGAGTGAGTCTTGGACCCACGCCTGGTCACTGCGGACACCCCGAACGGTTGTGGATGCCCTGGTCGCCTGCGTACTCGCCGCGTCCGGCGGCACGGATCGTGTCCGTGGTCCGGGGATGCGGGGGCGGGGTCCCTCGCGCCCAGGGACACGCCGGTCGGCCTGG
>NZ_JBIATN010000058.1:0-28820 GCF_042891825.1 Streptomyces sp. NPDC001852 | reverse complement strand
CCTGCCTGCATGCGCCGCTTCTGCCGCGATCACCCGATCAGGACCCCTGTTCGACCAGACAAGCCCGTTGATTGGTAAGCGGAAGCCTTCTCAGGGATCCTCCGGAGGCTGCTGCCGAGGTGCTGCGTCTGATGGGTTATAAGGTCGTGGCGCCTGAGGTGCCAGCGCAGCGCCGGTCTCTGGAGCAGGTCAAGCTGTACTGGCCGTAGCGTTCAAACGTAGACAGCCCCGGCCACGGGTGAGCAACCCCGGCACAGCAGCGGGCGATCCGGGAAGGCCGGATCACCAATGCGGTGCAGCTGCTCCGCGACCAGGAACCACCCACTGCATGAGCCTCCGCCCTCGAGGACTGGGCCCGGTCGCCGCGTCCCTGCGACGGCCGGGCTGCTCCCCAATCTCAGTGCCCCGTCCCAGTACCCGGACACCGCACGCCTACGCCGCCGTTCCCGGCCCGGCCTCCCGCGGGTCCCCGATCGGCCGGGTCAGCCCGTCATCCGTCACCAGTCGGCGTTCCGGATTCGTCGCGTCCAACTCCCAATAGAACAGGCACTCCTCGCACCGGACACCGTCGACCAGGACCTCATCCTCGGCGTTGGGGCAGTCCGTGCCGTCCCCGCGCCCCGCACATACTTCCCGTGTATCCCCCATGGGTTCGACGGTGCGCTGTGGCCAAGCCAGGCGTGGAGAGGGCGTGCAGGGCGCACAGGCGTCGAGGACGGCGCCACGCCCCAACACCCGCCAGCAGCCCCACAAGACGCCCACAAGCGGCCTGACAAGGCCGTTAGGTGCGAACGCGTATCGGGTGCATGCTGCCGCCAGCAAGCTCACAGCCGACAAGCCTTGGAGGCCTCATGAGCGAGACCAAACCGGCTTTCCCACCCGTCCATGAGTACGCCCTCGCCCACCGCTGCACCGCCTGCGGCGCCCAGCCCAGCCAGCCCTGCGAGGCTCCGCAGAAACAGGCCAGCAGCGTGAACCGCTCCGGGTCTGATGGAGGCTCGATTCCCTGAGAGGATCGAGTCATGGCACGTCCGTCCCCTTACCCCGCTGAGCTTCGCGAACGAGCGGTGCGCATGGTCGCGGAGATCCGACCGAACAATCCGACCGAGTGGGCCGCGATGAAGGCGGTCGCGGCGAAGCTGGGCATCGGTGCGGCGGAGACGGTGCGGACCTGGGTCCGCAAGGCCGAGGTGGACGCCGGCCAGCGGCCCGGCACGACCTCCGAGGAGGCCGCGGAGATCAAGCGGCTGCGAGCCGAGAACGCGGAGCTGCGCCGGCCTGGGTGACGCCGCTCGCAAGCTGTCCCAAGATGTTCAAGATCCCCCGGCCCGCCGGGGTGGGCGCGATCAGCACACCCAGCGCCAGGACGAGGACGACGGTCAGCTTCTCGTCGAAGAGGCTACGGCAATGCGTAGGCCACCGCAGCCGCCAGACGACGATGACTGCGAGCAGCACCGCCACGTTGATGGTCAGCAACCGTCCCGACCTCCCCCACACGACCGGCCACCACGCGGGGACGGCAGCACGCCCCAGCCTCCTTATGTAGCCGGGCCCCAGTAATGTCGGGACCGGGTTGCCGACCAATGGCACAAAGCCATCGGACCTGGCCGGATACCGCACGGCAACGCGAAGATGATCTCCCTCACACCAGGCGGCTGCCGCCCGACCCGCGGCCCCGGCCGCCGGACATGAGCAAGTACGACCGACTGCTGAAACCGGTCACTTCACGACGACGAGCACGGGAACGACATCGAAAAGGTGCACCAGTGCATGACCCCCACCACCGCCACCTCCAACGATGCCTAGTCCCGCGGCGCGGTGGCCTGTCGCCCAGGAATTCGCCGGCGGTGTCGACCAGGCGCAGCCAGCGCACGGCCGAGCCGGAGGTCAGGCCCGTGGACATCAGGCGCAGTTGCTCCACCCGGGTCTCCAATGTGACGGGCAGGGGCGGGGCAGCGCGGCGAAAAGTTCCACATCATCCTGGCGTCGCAGCTTGGCCAAAGCCTTCGCACTCCACTCGGCCTCACCCACGCCTGCAGCAGTGTCGGGGGCGGTGGCGATGAGCGCGATCAACACGACCCGCTCGACCTGGGCGAGCAGGTCGTCACGGTCTACTCCCCAAACCGAGCGGCCCTCATTCACCCACACCGCGAACGCCTCGTCACTCAGGCGAACGTCCATGATCCGTCGGGCGATCCGCTCACTTGCCGCTATCACGTCGTCCATTGCCATTGCGGTTCCGCCTCTCGTGACACGCCGTGGGGCGGGCGCCGTGGGCGGCCTACCCCTGGCGCAGGAATTCCCGCAGGTCCGCAGCTACAGCTGTCATCCCTTCACCGGCTTCGATCACGGTCGTCACCGTGCATCTCCAGTCACCGGGAAAGAACCCGGACCGAAGCGTCCAGTCCAGATACACATGACCACCCGAGCCGAAGGTCGCCGTCAGGACCAGGTGGTTGTTGATCCAGACCCGCTCTCCCTCCCAGCCACGGAAGTCGCGCGCGAGGCCGTCGAAGAACTCGCTCATGTCATCCCAGACGGTGACGGTCACGTTCTCGAGCCGTGCACGCACACCATCAGCAACGGCTTCCACCGCGTAGACGGTCTCGTATTCATCCGCACGCGACCAGTCGAACAACCGGACAGAGGTCGCCAGCGCCCCCGACCCCCGCACGACGAGCTCGACCTGCCCGGGACCCACCTCGATCAGACTCACCCCCCGAAGGGTACGGACGTCAACACGTTGACGACATCACGATTCCGTGGGCCGGGACCGCTGCTCGTCAGTGGGGACTACTGGCCGCCTCTGGGAGAACGAACTGGCCGTTGACACAGGGCTCGCCGGCTTCTGCCGCCAGGACCTCGACGCCGTCACTGCCAGACTCACGCTGCCGTGGAGTTCCGGTGCTGTCGAAGGGAACGTGAACCGCGTCAAAACGCTCAAGCGAGCGATGTATAGCCGGGCCGAATACATCTTCGGCGACTCAATCACCAGCCTCACCGAGACCGCCGGAGGCGTACAGGCCACCTTCCGGCACAGCGCACCACGCGAGTTCGACCTCGTGATCGGTGCGGACGGGCTGCACTCCAACGTGCGCCGACTCGCCTTCGGCCCTGAGGACGGCTTCGTCCGCCATCTCGGCTACTACGCCGCCACCTGGCAGCTGCCCAACTACCTGGGCCTCGGGCGAGGTTCGGTGGGCTACAACACGCCCGGCCGACTCGCCAGCGTCGGCGCCGATCACCGGGACACGGCGAAGGCCCGTGCCTTCTTCGTCTTCGCCGCACCCCAGGCCACGTACGACCGCCACGACCCGGAGCAACAGAAAGCTTTGATCATCAAAGCATTTGCCGGGCTCGGCTGGGAGGTGCCACGACTCCTCGACTCCCTGCAGCAGGCCCCAGAGCTGTACTTCGACTCGATCAGCCGGGCAGACGTGCACGCCTGGTCCACAGGCCGCATCGGCCTCGTCGGGGACGCCGCCTGCGGCGCGACGATCGGCGGCATGGGCACCGGAACCGGCGTGGTGGCCGCCTACGTGCTGGCCGGCGAACTCGCGCTGGCCAACGGCGACCACGGCGCGGCCTTCACCCGGTATGAGAACGCGATACGCGGCTATGCCCAGGGCTGCCAGAAGGGCGGCAACCGCACCGGGAAGTTCCTCGCCCTCCGCACCACGATCGGGCTCCGCATCCGGAACGGCCTCCTGAGCAGGCGCTCCCTCCTGAACTGGACGCTCAAGGAAGGACAGAAAATCAGCACCATCGACCTGCCCGACTACCGATCTCAGCTCAGCCAACTCAGCAAGTGACCAGAAAGATCACCGACCAGGGTCAGGCAGACCGGGCCGACCCCCGAATGAATGACAGGACGTAAGCGCCCCCAGGATGAGTGTCGCCACCGTCTGCCGGCAGGCACAAGCTGGCCGACAAGGAACCTGGGGAACCGGTAGACGCAAACCCAGGGCCGGTCGGCGAGGCTCCGGGCTCCACAGCAGCGGCCACTCATCGGACCCGCTCCGCAGTCACTGGGGCTCGTAAGCCGCTACCGCAACGCCCCGCTCCTCGATCGATACTGCCGCCCTCCACTACTCGGTGGTACCGTATAGCGGTACTCGGTAGCACGTAGTACCGACAGGCTGAGGAGCACCCGCGATGGAGGACCTGACGGAGATGTTGAAGGGCACGCTCGAAGGGTGCGTGCTCGAAATCATCGGCAGCGAGGAAACCTACGGGTACGCCATCACCCGTCAGCTGAACGAGCTCGGCTTCACCGACGTCATCGAGGGGACGGTGTACACCATCTTGCTGCGGCTGGAGAGGAACGGGCTCGTTCAGGTGACGAAACGGCCATCCGGGGTCGGTCCGCCGCGCAAGTTCTACGCGCTCAACGACGCCGGACGCGAGGAACTCGCGAAATTCTGGGCGAAGTGGCAGTACCTCTCATCACGCATCGACAGGCTCAAGGAGGGCGGGGGATGAACTTCTGGGAGAAGGTCACCGGCAGCGATCTCACCAGGGAATGGAAGGCGTTCGAGGCCCGGGCCGATGTCCTGCCGGACGACCACCGGGCGGCGTGGGGGCAGATCATCGCCCACCTTTTCCCCTATGGGGGTTTCACCGGTCGCAACCTGATGCCGATCCTCGACGCCGCTCTGGGGCTGCTCGAAGTAGCAGCGGCGGACGGGCAGAGCGTCCACGAGGTGCTCGGCGAGGACATCCAAGGCTTCTGCACCGCGCTGGCCGGCGGAGCAGGCGCCCGGGCTTATCGCGACCGGTGGCGCGAGCAGTTGAACAGGAACGTCGCGAGGAAATTGAGCCGGCTGGGAGGCTGACGTGAGCATCCAGGACATCATCGAAGGCAAGAAACAGTGGCGGGCGCACGTGGCTCGGGTCAAGGCACTCCCGCCGGACTACCAGATCGTCTACAAGGAGATGCAGAAGTACCTGTTCAAGGTCGGACCGATCAGCCTGCCTGACGGGCCCCTGCTCCCCGGGATCGTCGACTTCTTCGAGGAGGGCGTCGCCGGAGGCAAGGGGGTTGTGGAACTCATCGGCACCGACGTCGCCGCGTTCTGCGACGACCTGGTCAAGGACTCCCCTACCTACGCGGATGCCTACCAGGCATCCATCAGCGCGGAACCCGGCGCGGACGAGAAGTGACGCCCGCCGCCCGGGTGCGAGCCGAAATCGAGGGCACTGCGTAACCGTCGAGCAGCACCCTCGCGCTCACTCCTCGCCCTCTTCGTCTTCATCCAGCTCGGGCACCTCCGGGTCGCGCAGCGGACGCAAGGCCCCAGCGGCAGGAACGCTGGCAGTGAAGCTGTAGCGGCCGAGCAGGTTCAGGTTGCGGTCCTTGAGCTGGGAGAGCCGGGCGATGTCCTCTTCCCGGACCTCGTGGCCCTCGGCCTGGAGCTGGGCGACGGCGGCGTCGATGTTGCGGGTGGTCCAGAGCACGATGGCGTTGAGGACCAGGCCGAGCGCGCCGAGCTGGTCCTCCATGCCGGTAACCCTTCGGCGAACAGAAGAAGCCGGGCGCCTGAGGCGCGAGGGGAAGAAGTGGCGGTCACCTCGCCCTCACTCGACCATGGTGTCGGGTCACGTCCCATCGGCGGCCGTCAGTGACTCGCGGGCGCGTAGCAGCGACTCGGGCAGGTAGGCGGAGCGAACGCCCAGCTGCCAGCCATGGACCTGGGAGGCGAGCACGGCCAGAGCCACAGCGTTCACCGGCAGCAGGGTCCGGGGGGCTGGATGGGCGCCGACGCTCCCCCGGTGCTCCACGAGCCGCTGCTCCAGCGCCCGCTCGAACGCGGCCTGGTCGCCGTCGAGCAGGACACGCAGCAACCGCTGGTCAGGCGTCAATGTGCCAACGTGATCCAACTGCCGGGCCGCCGAGGAACGTTCCTCGGCGTCGGGCTTGCACAGCGGGACCGTGGGCCAATGCATGGGCAGGTGCCCGGCCGCCTGGGTCAGGTAGACGCACAGCGCGTCCATCTCGGCGAGGTCAGCCGGATCGGAGGTCGATTCCCGCTTCGAGCAGGGCACTCCGTCACGGATCGCGGGCGCGTAGTCCTCCCGCAGCAGCAGGCCGATCACCCGCTCCCACTCCCACACCAAGCCACTGGCCACGCACCATGTGAACGCGGTGATCCAGGTCCGTGCCGTGGTTCCCGGCTGGAGCGGCTCCCACGCTTCGTCGTAGAGCAGTTCTTCGGTGGTCAGCCTCTCGCCGACGAGGGGAAGGAGGATCTCCTGGTCGCCGTCCGGGAAACAGCCAAGGCTCAGCACGCCCAGGGCGCATTCGGCTGCGGTGGCCAGGGCCAGGCGTGACTCGTCCGTTTCGAGTGCTGGGTCCGCCAGAGTGCGTGCGGCAGCGTGGTTGGCGGTCGCCACGCCCAGTTCCCTGAGCCCCTTCCGCCACGGGGTGCCGCCGTAGCGCATGTCGTGCCAGTGCCCGACGGCCCGCCCCGGCATGTCCGTCAGGGCATGCTCGATGGGCTGCTGTGCGACGGCGTGACGCGTCACTTCCTTGATCGTCATATGGATCATCCTGGCAGTCCCCACTGACAGCGAGCGCGGCCGAGTCCATTGAGCTCTTTCCATCGTCACTCTGAGCTGGCCAAGTGCAGGCAGAGGACAGCCTGAACGAGACTCGTGATTCGGGTGGTCGAGCAGCGGAGCTTGCGGAGGAGTCGCCAGGACTTGAGGGTGGCGATGGCCTGCTCGACAAGGGCTCGGATCTTTGCGTGGGACCGGTTGACGGCCTGCTGGCTGGTGGAAAGTCGCACCGGCCGCGGTAGGGAACGCGAACTGTGCCTCCGGCCCCGCGGTAGCCCTTGTCGGCCCAGCAGAGGACGCCGGCCTGGGCGAGCGCGTCGACGATGCCATGCTCGCGGGCCGCGCGGACATCGTGGACGGCGCCGGGCAGGCCTGGAGACGCCCACGGCAAGCGACCGAAGGGATCGGCGATGACCTGCACATTCATTCCGTGTTTCTTGTGCTTGATGCCCCCATGTTCGTCAAGCTGCGGTCGTGAGAGGCGCTGGATCATCAGGCTGTCGGTCGCACGTCATCATCCCGTACCGAGCCCAGGTGGGCCACGCAAAGCGCCCGTGGCCCGTGGCCACCGTGGCGCGCAACGCCCGGATCGAATGGTCACAGATCGCCGCGTTGCCACTGTTCATGGTGGCTGGCGAGAAGGTCGAGATCAACATATTCCTGACGCAAGGACTCGACCCACGCTGCTACCAAACCTTGCAAGGATTCGAAGCCGGTCGCGTCGAGCGTGTCGCAGACCGTAAGGAGCTGTACCAGGGCTTCCGTTTCCCTCGTCCTTCGGTCGCAGACCGAGCACAGTGTGCTCTCGCGCAGGCCCTCGATACTCTGTCCGTTGCTGTTTGCCCAGGAGTGTGGGAACCGGACCAGTAGAAGGCTTGGCCCGTCGCATCGTGTACAAGGCGGAGGGATGTCGACCCGGATGTGGATCTCCTCGTTGCTGGCGTTTGGATCTTTCACGCGACGCCATGCCATGCGTCGGGTCCGAATGATCCCTTGATGTCGGAGGCGATCGTGGTGGCGTTCACGGTGGCCTGCAAGCGGTAGACGATCGTCTTCTGTACTCCGCGAACCGAGAGGTGGACCGGATTCTCGCCTGGATGAGCCTTCACGATGCGCCGGAGTTCCTTGACCGCGGGCTCGTTGATGCGGTGGTAGGGCAGCGTGAGCGCGACGGGTGCCACGCCGGAGCGTTCTGCTGAGGTGACGTCAAGTACCTGCAGTTCCTGCCCGAAGATGCTGATCGTGCCGTCTCGGTCGTTGATGCGGCCCTGGACGGACACCACGCTGTCTTCGACCAGGGCACCGGCGACGAGCTGATAGGTGGCAGGGAAGAAGAGGCCTTCGATCGTGCCGTCTCGGTCGGCGAGGTTGACGATCGCCCAGCTGTTGCCCTGCTTGGTCATCTTCAGCTGGACGCCCGTGATCAGGCCCGACAGGCGCACGATGCCCTCGGTGCGGCCGGAGGACACCAGGTCGACGATCGTGGTGTCGCGGTTGGCGGCGAGGATGCTCTCGGTACCGTCCAGTGGATGGGCGGAGACGTACAGGCCGAGCATCTCGCGCTCGGTGGACAACAGCTGTTTGCGCGGCCATTCCTCCTCACCGATCTTCATCTCAAGTCCGAACCCGGAGTCACCGCTGCCATCGTTGGCGTCGCCCAGGCCGGCGAACAGGTCGTCCCGTAGGCGGCGGCCTTCTTCAGCGGCACGACCGCGTCGACTGCCATCTCATGCACGGTTGCCAGGCCCTTGCGGGTGTGCCCGAGTGAGTCGAACGCGCCGGCCTTGATGAGTGAGTCGATGGCCCGCTTGTTCAGCGCGGGCAGGTCGACCTTGTCGAGGAAGTCCTGGAAGGAGGTGAACTTTCCCTTGGACTTGCGTGCGGTGATGATTGCCTCGATCACGTCCAGGCCGGTGAAGTCGTCCAGCACGTGAGCGTCGCCGAGGACCATGCCGCATCGGTCGACCGGCAGATCGCCGAGCTGCACGGGTTCGCCGTCATCGGGGCCGGGCCACAGCAGGCCGAGGTCGACCTCCAGGACGGCGATCGTCGGTTCCCCGTCGAAAGGTGAGGCTGAAGTCTGGGCCCGAACCTGCAGGGGCCGGTCTGCGGCGGCTGCTACAGCGATCGCCTCGCACGTCCAAGCGGACGGCTCACTGTTTTCGGGTCCGTGCAGGTGGCCGCCGCCGGTGGCTATTGCTGTCCGAGCCCGCTCGGACAGCGGTCGGCCCACCTGCGCCCAGTAGTCGATCCAGCCCGCCATCCCCAGCACGATCATTCCGGAGGGCGCGGTGACGGTGCCAAGGTCGACATCGGTCTCAGTCATCTGCCGATTGAAAGGCACGGAACCAAAAGGATCAAGGTGCCGTCGCGTGCGAGGTTGGCGTGGAGTCGCCTGCGAGGTGCGCCGCTGCGGCAGGAGCGGGCCGAGGTCCAGGTGGCGGATCATGTCCAGCTCGAACCATCCGTAGGGGTTCACGTGCGTCCAGAAAGGCACGTGACAGCGCCCGCCGGGGGGCTCAGTCCGGAGCGGCCCTCGCCACTGTGATCGGGAAGTTCCCCCCCAGCCTCGGCATCACGGCCTACAGCCTCGGTATCCGGCACGCCTTCGACGGCGACCACATCGCCGCGATCGACAACACCACCCGCAAGCTGATGGCCGACGGCAAGCGGCCGGTGTCAGTGGACTTCTGGTTCGCCCTCGGGCACTCCAGCGTGGTGGTCGTCATGGCCGCGCTGGTCGCCGGGGGCGCCAAACTTGCTGGCACCCTGATGAACGACAGCTCCCGAACCCACCAATTCCTCGGCACCGGCAGCTTCCGTACCTCATCGCCGCCCTCAGCCTCGTCGCGCTGTTCGGCATCCTGCGCGTCTTCAAGACCATGCGCACCGGCCGCTACGACGAGGCGGAGCTGGAGGCCCGCCTGGACTCGCGCGGCTTCATGAACCGGATCCTCGGCCCGCTCACCAAGTCGATCCGCCGCCCCGGCCAGATGTTCCCGCTCGGTTTCCTGTTCGGGATCGGCTTCGATACGTCGACCGTCCGTTACCGCCTCGGCCCCGACCACCGCCACCACCTCATCTGCACCGAATGCGGCTTGAGCCCACCCGTCGACTCCGGCCCGGTGGAAGACTGGGCCGACACCGTCGCACGGACCTCCGGCTTCGCGAACGTCCGGCACACGGGGGAGCTGTCCGGCGTGTGCTCGGACCGCGACCGACGGCATGCGGCGGCCGAGCGGCACTGAACGCGAGCACCGTCTGATGTCGGCCAGAGGCCGGTTCCATCGAATGGACAAGGCCCCCAGAGTTCGGCCTCCAAAGAGCGCAACCAACCTCCGGGGCGATGCAGTTACCAAAGGCATGGAGAACACAGGCAGTACGCATGTCACCCGCCGGACCCTGCTATCAGTCGGCGGATTGATGTTTCTCAGCGCCTGCACAGCCCCTCGCGGTACGCCTGAACACACAGGGACGTCGGCAGCAGACACCGTGAAGCCCACTCATCCGGGCGACTCCCACGCCAGCGAACCGGCCCGCGTCGAGTTGCCGGGCAGTCCGGAGTTCTACGTCCATCGGGGCCCGCGAGCGATCGCGCTGACCATCGACGACGGTCCGAACCCCGAATGGACTCCGCAGGTGCTGGACCTCCTGCGCCGCTACGCCGTGACCGCCACGTTCTGCCAGGTCGGTGCCCGTGTCAGCGCGTACCCCAGCCTGGTGCAGGCGGTGGCCGCCGAAGGCCACCTGATCGCCAACCACACCTGGACCCACGCCGACCTGGCCCGGGCATCCGCCGTGACCGTCCGCTCCCAGCTGGAACGCACCAGCGACACGATCGAGAAGGTCACCGGCCAGCGCCCCACGATCTTCCGCGCCCCCTACGGAGTCTGGTCGGAGCCGACCCTGGCCACCTGCCACGAGATGGGCATGCGCCTGCTGGACTGGTCCGTCGACCCCCACGACTGGTCGCGACCGGGCGCCTCGCGCATCGTTGAGCGGATCATGGCCCACGCCCATCCCGGATCGATCATCCTGGAGCACGACGGCGGAGGCGACCGCTCCCAGACAGTGGACGCCCTGCGCCTGGTGCTCCCCCGCCTGCTCGAAGCCGGCTACCAGTTCGTCACCCCCTAGGCTTTCCGCGTTGCGTCCACGTCGGCCCGTCGGGCGATGTCCGACACGGACGCCTTCCACCCCAGCTCCGCGAAGGCGTCGCATGCGGCCACCAGCAGCCGTGCGTCGTTGAGTTCCGCCTCTCGCCGGCGTCCGCGTCAGGGGCCCATGCGGCCCTTGTCCGGTGCGGGATCGGGTGAGCAGGTCATGAGGGTGTCCTCCGGGGTCGATTGTCGGCGGGTGGTCAGGCTCCGCAGTGGGGCAGGCCTCCGTGCAGCGCGACCATGTCCTCGAACGCGGCCTGCACATCCAGAGGTGCGCCGGGCTGCGCGCCGTACCGCTCGGCGTAGGCGCGCACTAGGTTGCCCACCAGCCTTTCACTGTCCAAGAGTTGGCCGTACGGTCCCGGGCCGGTGGCCCGCGCCATGTCCAGCGGAGCGAGTCCGTCGGCGATGCCTGTGCGAGCCAACTCGTGGACCCAGCACAGGTAGTCGGCGTTCGCGTCGAGTAATTCGGGTCCGCCCAGCGGGCCGTGACCTGGGACGACGTGCAAAGGTTCCAGGGCGCGCAACTGGTCCAGCACGCGCAGCGAGCCGCTGAGCGAACCCATCAGCACGAAAGGGGTGACGCCGGAGAAGACGAGGTCTCCGGCGAACAGCACACGCTGGTCGGGCAGCCATACGACGGTGTCGCCCGCCGTGTGCCCCGGGCCGGCGTGCAGCAGCTCCACCCGCACGCCGAGGCCCGGCAGTGACAGGCGGTCCCGGTAGGTCACCTGCGGCAAGGTCGGTTCGACCTGGCCCCAGCGCACCTGCGGCCACAGGCTCCGCAGCGCCAGGCCGTGCTCAGCCATCTCGGCTGCCGCCCGCTCATGGGCCACGATGGTCGCGCTCCCGGCGAAGAGGTGGTTGCCGAAGGTGTGGTCGCCGTGGCTGTGGGTGTTGACCAAAGTGCCGACGGGACGCGGGCTGAGGGTGTGGACCGTCTCCCTCAGCATGAGCCCGCGTGCCTCGGTGGCCGCGGTGTCGATGAGGAGTGTGCCCTCGCCGCCGATCACGATGCCCGCGTTGTTCAGACACCAGCCACCGTCGGGTTGGAGGTAGGCGTATACGCCCTCCGCGAGTTGTTCGACCTTGCGGATGATGACGGGGGTCGACGTGGCGTCCATGTCGCTCTCCACAGGCAGACGGAATCGGTCTCACCCCTCACAGAACCCGACCTCGCCGCAGAATCGGTCAAGGCGGCGAGGAGCGCGGCGTCAGGTGCAACAAGCGACCAAATTTCACCGCCGTTACCTCGCAGACCACCAAATCCAGCTACCGGAAGATTTCATTCCGATGTAATCCGGAAGCTATACAGGCCCCTGCATTCATTGCGGAGCAAAACGATCCGAAGGACCTTGACGTGCCACCCGGTAACGGCTGTAGCATCGGAGCGAAAAGTTTTAAGACCGTACAACCTGGCACCACAGGCCTAACGCGGTGCATTCCGAAGTGTTGCACGATTCAATCCGCGATATTGTGCAAAATTCAACGGGGAGTACGATGGACATCGCAATTCTGGGTCCCTTGGCCGTTCGATCGCGCGGTGGTGAGGCCGCGCCCACCGCACCGAAGCCACGGCAACTGCTGGCGCTGCTGGCGGCCCGGGTGGACGAAGTGATCTCGATGGATCTGCTGATCGACGAGCTGTGGGAGACCCGTCCGCCGTCGAGTGCCGTGACCACCGTGCAGACGTACATCGGGCAGTTACGCAGGGCACTGACCCAGAGTCTGCAGGTCAGCCCCTCCGAAGTGGCCGCGGACGTCCTGCAGTTCACCGGGTGGGGGTACCGTCTGACGGCCGGCGGGGGAACGCATGACGCACAGGCGTTCCTGCGCTGCGCCGAGTTGGGGCGCGACTCGCTGGCCGCCGGTGCGAACGACCAGGCTTCGGTGCTGCTCCGCCGGGCGCTGCGCATCTGGCGCGGCCCGGCACTGGCGGGCGTACGGCTCGGACCGCATCTGCTCGCCCACCGCACCCACCTGGAGGCACACCGCCTGGCAGCCGTCGAGCAGCGAGTGGAGGCCGATCTCCGGCTCGGACATCACCATGAATTAATCGGCGAGCTGTCCGGGCTTGTACTGCAATATCCGCTGCACGAGAACCTCCATTCCCTTTTCATGATTTCACTGTATCGAGCCGGCCGCCCCGCACAGGCGCTCGATGTATTCCACAAGATCCGGAACTACCTCCGGAAAGAGCTGGGAATAGACCCGTCACCGCGTATGCGTCATCTGCAGCAGGCCATCCTGGTAGCCGATCCGCGGCTGGAGGCGGAAACCCAGTCGAGACTGTTCCGGCTGGAACTGGATCTGCCGTCCGGCGCCCCATCCGAGGTCCGCACGGATCCGAGCGGACTGCCCACGGAAATGGCCGCCGGGCGTCGCCGCGTTCTCGGACCGCCGTTCGCTCAGGGGTGACGCGGTCGACGGCCAGGACCGTGCCCGCCTCGGGCGGGCGCGGTCCCACGGGGGTGCGGGCCCCGG
Organism: Streptomyces sp. NPDC001852; assembly: GCF_042891825.1. NCBI lineage: Bacteria > Bacillati > Actinomycetota > Actinomycetes > Kitasatosporales > Streptomycetaceae > Streptomyces > Streptomyces sp. NPDC001852. Next base: position 15,618 of record NZ_JBIATN010000058.1, on the reverse strand, counting down.
CTCCCGGCCGGGCCGCCCGCGCGAAGAACAGCACGGCGACACCGATCGGAACGTCGAGCCAGAGGATCACTGCCACGAGGCGAAGTCCGTGATGAAGCGTCATGAGCAGACGCCGCCGACTGGCGCACGGGGACGGCCGAGGCGGCAGGGGCAGCGCCGGGTACCGGCGCTCAGTCCAATCCGCGCCTGCCAGGCGTCCAGAAGGGCTTGACCAGGACGGACCGGCGAGGCCAGCCGCGCTCCCGGACGAGATGATCCCGTACGGCCTGGCAGGTGCGCGCCTCTCCGGCCAGATACGCGATGCCGGGTTCGCCGGGCAGATCGAGCTCCCGTACGGCCGCGACCAGCGACCCGGACGCGGCCGCGCCGGCGTCACCGCGAAAGCACCACCGCAGTTGCCCGGACCGGGGCAGCGGCAGCCGGTCCGGTGGCCCCGCGACCTCGACGACCCCGTGAACGCGGGCTTCATCCGGCAGGGCGCGCAGCATCGCGCCGAAGGCCACCGAGGCGGTCTCCTCCCCCGCGAAGAGGTGGTACGCGGCGGAACCGTCGACGACGAACCTTCCCTCGGGTTTACGGAAGGCGATCTCGTCCCCCACCCGAAGGGAGCGGGCCCAGCGGGCGCCGGGACCGTCCCCGTGATCCAAGGGGCACAGCTCCAGCCCCTCCCCGTCGTATGCCCAGACCGAGTACGTGCGCAGCACGTCGCGCAGCATCCCCGCCCACACCGGCGCGCCCAGGTCCTTGACGTGTACCCGCACGTGCTGGCCCGGAGTCCAGGGCAGGCCGCGCACGGCCGGCCCGGTGACGCGGATCCTGCGGACGCGCGGGGTGAGCTGTTCGAGCTGCTCGACGCGTCCGCGGGTGAAGAACAGACCGAGCAGCGGGTCGAAGAGGAGGTCGGCCGGGCGGCGTCGGCCGGCGGTCGATTCGGTGGGCATGTGCTCACTCCTGGCTGCTCACGGTCCGGTTTCAGGAACCGGCCAGAATGGCGTCCCGCAACCTGCGCACGCGGGGCGAAGGGTCGATCCCCAGTTCTTCGCGGAGGTTGTGGCACAGCGACTCGAAGGTCCCGAGGGCCTGTTCGGTGTGCCCGGCGCGGTACAGCGAAATGATGAACAGGGAATGCAGGTTCTCGTGCAGGGGATGGCGCGCCACCAGTCCGGAAAGCTCGCCGATCAGCTGATGGTGGCGGCCCAGACGCAGATCCGCCTCCAGGCGCTGTTCGACGACGCCCAGCCGGATCTCCTCCAGGGTGGTCCGATGCGCCAGCAGGTGCGGCCCGATGCGTACGTCCGCCAGCGCGGGACCGCGCCACAGCCGCAGCGCTCGGTGCAGCAGCAGGGCTGCCCGGGCGTCGTCGCCGTCCAGCAGCGCGCGTCGGCCCAGCTCGGCGTGACGGGTGAACACGCTGGCGTCGACCCTGTCGGGGTCCGCGACCAGGCGGTACCCCCAGCCGGCGAAGGGCAGTACGTTGTGGGCCACTTCGGTGGTGCTCGTCCGCAGGGTGCGGGCAATCGACTGGCGCAGTTGGACGATGTAGGTCCGCACGGCGGTCAGGGCGCTCCTGGGCGGCGCGTTCTCCCACAGTTCGTCCACCAGGAGGTCCACCGGCACCACCTTGCCCGCGCGTGCCGACAGCAGCGCGAGCAGCTGCCGCGGCTTCGGTGCGGTGGGGACGGCCTGTCGCTGTCCGCGTGCCCGCACTGTCAGAGGACCGAGAATTCCTATGTCCACGCCGTTCACCTCTGTACCGGGATCAACTGCGGGCCACCAGCGGGTCATCCACCGCCCATCACCGCGGCCACGTCGCATCCGAGGTCCCGGAGGACGGCCTTGGCACCGGCCCGTGCTCCGCCCGTGACGCCGGAGCCGGGATGGGTGGACGGTCCCACGAGGTAGAAGCCCTCACCGGGCAGCCGGTACCCCATGTTGGGCAGGGGCCGATACCCCATGAACTGGAAGAGCTGCAGCCCGAAGTGGCCCGGGTCGCCGCCCGGCCAGGCGGCGTTGAAGCGCTCGCCGTCCACCGGGCTTTCGACGACCCTGCCGAGTACCTTCTCCGAGCTCATGTTCGTGGTGAGGCCGCAGAAGGTGTCGAAAACCTGGTCGAAGATCTCTTGCTTGCGCTCGTCCCAGCGCCCCCGCTCCAGTGCGAGGGGCGCGTAGCTCAGCAGGTAGAGGGTGTGCCGTCCGGCGGGCGCACGGGTGGGGTCCCAGGCGCTCGCCACCGCGATGCTCGGGATGTTGCTGATCGGCACGCCGTACTTCAGGTCGTCGAAGGTCCGCAGCAGCGCGGGCAGGGGGGCGGCCGTCTCCTGGAAGCCCGCGCCGCCGACCTCGGGACCGGCCTTGAAGACCGGTGCCTCGCTCAAGGCCAGGTGCCCGGTCAGCAGGCCGAATCCGGCGGGCTTGATACGGCGCACCTTGCGCTCCCAGTCGGCTCCGAAGCGGTGGTCGACCATGCCGGGCAGCTGCTTGATGTTCAGGTCGGCCACCACCGCGCGCCGGGCCTGAACATGCTCTCCCGAGGCCAGTACAACGCCGGTGGCCCGGTCGCCCTCGAAGGTGAACCGCTCGACCGGGGCGCCGGTCCTGATGGCGCCGCCCTGCTCCTGAACGGCTCTGACCAGAGCCGTCGTCAGCGCGCCGGATCCGCCGACGGCGTAGCCGAGACCGTATCGGTGGATGACCGGGACCATCATCAGCAGGAAGGCACCGGTGCCGCCCTCCTCGGGGGCGGCCAGGATCTCCGACACCCAACGGATCAGTGCCGCACGCACCTTGGGGCTGTCGAACCACTCGTTGACGACGTCGAGGTAGCTCATCATCAGCATGCGCAGCAGTTCTTGCCCGACCTCGGACCGGTCGAGCCCGGCGAAGAACTCGCCCAGCGGGGGCGGCGGTTCGAACAGGCCGGTCATCAGGGTGTCCAGCAGCTGGTCGGTGAACGCGTGGAAGCGCAGGTAGTTCTCCGCGTCCTTCGGTGAGATCCTCGCGATCGTCTCCGTCGTCCTGGTCACGTCCCGGTAGAAGGCGATGTAGTCGCCGTCGGGGAAGGTGACGGCGATGCTCGGGTCGGGGAAGACGTAGGACAAGCCGTGCCGGGAGAGCAGGCCCAGTTCGTCGTCGCGGATCAGGGGGTTGCCCTGGATGAATATGTGGGCGATGGCGTGCAGGTCGTGGTGGAAGCCCGGCAGGGTCACCTCTCGGGTGACGACACCGCCGCCGGCGTACTCCTTGGCCTCCAGGACCACGACGTCCAGGCCCGCCTTGGCCAGGTAGGCGGCCGCGGTCAGCCCGTTGTGTCCGCCGCCGACGACCACTACGTCATGCTGCGTCATGGTGCGCTCCTTCGGGACGGGTGTCGCGTGCGGGGCCGCCGCGGTCGCGCTGGAATCCGCCGTCGATGTCCCAGATCGACCCGGTCACGTACCCGCTGACATCCTCGTCCAGCAGGGTCAGCACCGGGTGGGCGATCTCGTCGGCGGTGGCGATCCGCTTGATCAGGTTCGTGCCGATCACGGCCTGTTCGAGCCCGGGCAGGTGCGCGGCACCGCTGCGCAGGCCTGGCGTGTCGGTGATGCCCGCGCAGACGGCGTTGACCCGGATGCCCCGCGGCGCCAGCTCGGTCGCCCAGGTGGGGACGAGATAGTGCAGGGCCGCCTTCGTGGCGCCGTACACGCCCATCCCGGCGGCGGGCTGCCTACCGATGGACGAGGAGATGACGACGGCCGAGGCACCGGGACGGCCGGTCAGCCCGGGCGCCGCCGCCTTCATCAGCGCGATCGTGCCGCGGAGGTTGACGCCGATCACCCGGTCGACCTCGGCCATGTCCTGTTCGATGAGGCCGCCGGGGATCAGGATCCCGGCGTTGCACACGACCAGGTCCAGGCCGCCGTGGCGGGCGATGGCGTGCGCGACGGCGGCTTCGGCCGTCGCCGCGTCCGCCATGTCGCCGGCGACCCAGGAGGCCGCCGGGCCGAGCCCGTCGGCCGCCTCCTTCAGCGGCCCTTCCCTACGGGCGGTGATCACGACGCTCGCGCCCGCCGACACGAGTGCCCTGGCGATGGATGCTCCGATGCCCTCGCTGGCACCGGTGACGAGTGCAGTCTTTCCCGCGATTGCCATGAGCGGGTCCTTCCGGATCCAGTACGGCTGCGTGGACTAGGGCTGGGCTGCGACGGATGCGGCGTGCCGGTCACGCCGGCGGGCGGCCGCGGTCAGGAGCCTGCCGTCGCGTACGTTGAGGCTCAGGAGCGTGATGTTGACGGCGCCGCCGAGGAATTCGACGGCCTGGACGAGTGCGAACACCGTGTCGAAGCGGCCGTCGGCGGCGAAGACCCGCAGGGTGACGGCGCACGGGACGAGGACCAGCAGCCCGATCGCCGCGGCCGCCGCCATGCGCCGCTGTTTGCGGCGGATCAGGGGGGCACGGCGGCGCTGTGCGCTCAGGAGGCGACCGGTGCCGCCGGTGACCGCCATGCACGGCACCAGGACGAACAGCGCGAAGACGATGGCGGTCTTGACGTCTCGTACGGCGGCGTCGTCGCCGAAGATCTCGACCACGGCCGAGGCCGTGAAGAAGAGACTGATCAGCGTCAGAGCGAGAACCCCGGCAACAGCGTGCACTCGGGTCTTCATGGACTTCTCCCCGTGCTGGGTTCAGGTCTTGGGTTCAGGAGCGCCCGGCGGACTCCAGGTTCTCGATGGCGTGCGCGATCATGCTCAGCAGCAGGGCGGCCTCCGACCCGTCCAGACCGCGGGTCGCCAGGCCGTTGACGTCGCGGGCGGCGGCGACCAGGGGTTCCTGGAGTTCGCGGGCCCGGTCGCTCAGCAGTACCTTCGCCTGGCGTCTGTCGTGCGGATCGGGAACGCGGTGGATCAGTCCGTCGCGCTCCATCCGCTGCAGGGTGTTGGCCATGGTCGGCTGCTCGATCTGGACGCGCTCGCACAGCTCCCGCTGGGTGAGCCCCTCCTGCTCGTACAGCGCGAGCAGCTGGGCGAACTGCCCGGGCACGACCCCGTACTCCTCGATGCGCAGCCGCAGGGCCCGCTCCAGAAGCCGCGCGAGATGGTTGACCTGGTATCCCAGTGACGCCTCCCGGGGCAGCCGGCCGACCGGCGGGATGGAGAGGTCTTCGGGCTTCGTGGTCATGATCAACCTCCGGCGCGGCTTCTGCTGCTTCGATTAGTCCATAGCTTGCTATGTATGTCAACCGAAAACAGGGCGGCGCAGGGCGTGGACGTCAGCGGGCACGTGCCCCGAGGTGGTCGGACATCCAGTCGCAAAAGCGCGGAATGAAGTCACCGAAGTAGTTGGTGGCGACGTGGCGTTCACCTGGGTAGCGGATCAGCTGGGTCTCGCCGGCGGCCCAGTCCAGCATCCGCTCGCAGGAGTCGATGGGGATGATGGTGTCGAGCTCGCCGTGGATGGCGAGCAGGGGGATGCGCAGCGGCGGGACGTCCCTGAGGTTCAGCCTCGTCCGGGCGAGCTCGTCCATGGCATCGTCGTCCGCCTGGTCGAAGACGAAGCGGAAGTCCTCCTTCACCATGACGTTGACGTTGCGGTAGTTGTCGAAGTCGAAACCGCCGGAGAGGTTGACGCACGCCTGGAAGCCGGGGACGCTCGCCGCGGCGCGTGCGGCGAGGTAGCCACCGAAGCTCACCCCGAAGATGCCGATCCGGTCCTCGTCGACCTCGGGACGCCGTACGGCCTCCTGCAGCACGGCGGCGACCACCCGCTCGAAGTCGACCGCCATCGGCGTCCTGCCGATGTGCACTCCCTGCCCCGGGCCGTCAAAGACGACCGCAGCCATGCCGCGGGCCATGAACTCCCGGGCAAAGGCGTACAGTTCGACCTCCTTGGCCGAGTCGAGGCCGTTGACGAGCACCACGGTCGGCCACGGGCCCTCGCCGGGCGGCACCATGACGTAGCCGGGCACGTCCAGCCCGTCGCAGGTGACGTTCAGCGCGGTGACGGTCTCGTGCAGGTACGGGATGCCGCGCTCGAAGATCTCGGTGACCCGGTCGCGGCTGTCGGTCTTGGCCCGCGCGTCGTCGAAGTAGAAGAACTCCGCGTAGTGGTGGCAGGCCGCGGCCTTGCGGTTGGCGGTACGGAACGTCTCCAGGTGGTTCGCCACGAGTGCCTCGGCCGCGCGCTCCTCGTAGTGCACGCCGAGCGCGGACCACCTCCGGTGCCAGTCGGCCCAGTCCTCGTGGGTGCTCTCCTTGCGCAGGTCCTTGAGCACCATGGTGATGTCGCCCCAGTCGAGGCTCGCCAGGCCCAGACGGCTGAAGAACAGTTCGCAGTTCTCGAACGTCTCGGCGGAGATCCCGTTCCCGCTGTTGCGCGGCCCCCACGCGTCGCGCAGGCCGTCGTCCGCGGCGAGGTCGCGACCCGCCTCCAGCCACTCCTTGAGCGCGGCCAGCACGTTCTCGGTCGTACGGAACAGCGTGTCCCGGAGGCCGACCGCGTCCACTCCCTCGTCTCGCCGTGGCACGAAGACGTGCTCGACGGCCAGTCGCGCGCCACCGTCCGCCGGTTCGACGGTCCAGTTGCCCTCCATCGCGGCGATGGCGGGCGGCAGCGTCACCATGCGGAAGTCGATGCGGAGTTCGTCGGGCCGGTACCAGCGGTGCGAGCGGACGTCGTTGACGCCCAGTTCGTTCGCCACCGTCATGTCCATCACCACCTCGTTGGCGCCGACCTCGCTACGCCGGACCGCGCGGGTGGTGGGAAAGATGGCCGGCCAGCGCTCGATGTCGGTGCAGGACCGCCAGACCCGGTCGGCCGGGACGTCGATGACGACGGTGTTGACGACGGAGCTCTGCTCTTCGGATGCCGTGTCCGTGCTTGCCGTGTGCGTGCTCAAGGAGTCCTCACATCACGTCGATGGTGCTGGTCTGGTGGGCGGATTGGGACGTTCCCGAGTTGCGCTCAAGGACGGCTCGAAGACCGGTCAAGGTCCCCTGGCCGCAGGTCGGACGCCCCTGGGCAGCCGGATCGAGGCCCGCTTGCGCCAGCCTTGAGTCGTCCTTGAGCCACGGCCAAGAGGTTCGGCGGCGGCAAGCGGATTCCTCCACGAAAGGCGACCGACATGTCAGCGACGGACCCTGCCGGGGCCGCCCGCCGCGCAGCGCAGCCGGGGCGAGCGCCCACGGCCCTGCGCCGGGTGGTGATCACCGGCGTGGGCGTGGTGGCGCCCGGCGGTACGGGCACCAAGGCGTTCTGGGATCTCATCACCTCGGGCCGCACCGCGACCGGGCGCATCTCCTTCTTCGACCCCGCCCCGTTCCGCTCCCAGGTCGCGGCGGAGTGCGCGTTCGACCCCGCTCAGCAGGGCCTGACCCCCCGTGAGATCCGGCGCATGGACCGGGCGACCCAGTTCGCGGTGGTCGGAGCGAGGGAGGCGGTGCACGACAGTGGCCTGGACTTCGGCACGCCGGACCCGGCTCGGATCGGGGTGACCGTGGGCAGCGCGGTCGGCGCCACCATGGGGCTGGAGGAGGAGTACGTCGTCCTCAGCGACAGCGGTCGCACATGGCTGGTCGACAACTCCTACGGAGTGCCGCATCTGTACGGGCACTTCGTGCCGAGCAGCATCGCCGCCGAAGTCGCCTGGGCGGTTGGCGCCGAGGGCCCGGCCGCGGTCGTCTCGGCCGGCTGCACCTCGGGCCTGGACTCGGTCGGCTACGCCCGCGACCTGATCGCCGAGGGCAGCGTCGACATCATGGTCGCCGGGGCGACCGACGCCCCGATCTCACCCATCGCGGTCGCCTGTTTCGACGCCATCAAGGCGACCACCTCCCGCAACGACGACGCCGAGCACGCCTCCCGGCCCTTCGACAAGAGCCGCAATGGCTTCGTGCTCGGCGAGGGGGCGGCCGTCTTCGTGCTGGAGGAGTACGAGCACGCCCGTCGGCGCGGGGCCCATGTCTACGCCGAGATCGCCGGGTTCGCCTCCCGGTGCAACGCCTTCCACATGACCGGACTGCGTCCGGACGGCCGGGAGATGGCGGAAGCGATCAGCACCGCCCTTGACGAGGCCCGGCTGAACCCCGAGGACGTGTCGTACATCAACGCGCACGGCTCCGGCACCAAACAGAACGACCGCCACGAGACCGCCGCCTTCAAGCGCAGCCTCGGGCAGCACGCGTACGACGTACCGGTCAGCTCCATCAAGTCGATGATCGGGCACTCGCTCGGAGCGATCGGCTCGATCGAGATCGCCGCCTGCGCCCTGGCGATCGAGCACGGCGTGGTGCCGCCCACGGCGAATCTGCACACTCCCGATCCGGAGTGCGACCTCGACTACGTCCCCCTGATCGCCCGCGAGCAGGACGTGGACACGGTCCTCACGGTGGGCAGCGGCTTCGGCGGCTTCCAGAGCGCCATGGTGCTGACCCGTCCTGCCCGGAGGACGGCCGCATGACCGGGCAGACCGAGAACACGGTGGTGACCGGGATCGGCGTGGTGGCGCCGAACGGCGTGGGCACCGAGGAGTTCTGGACCGCGACCCTCAAGGGAGTCAGCGGCATCGACCGGATCAGCCGCTACGACGCGGGCGGCTATCCCTCTCCCCTGGCCGGTGAGGTCCTGAACTTCGACGCGGCCGACCACCTCTCCAGCCGCCTGCTCCCGCAGACCGACCGGATGACGCAGATGGCCCTGGCCGCCTCGGACTGGGCACTCGCCGACGCCGACGTCGACCCGGCGGCACTGCCCGAGTTCGGCATGGGCGTGGTGACCGCCAGCGCCTCGGGAGGCTTCGAGTTCGCCCAGCACGAACTGCAGAAACTGTGGAGCCAGGGCCCCGAGTACGTCAGCGCCTACCAGTCCTTCGCCTGGTTCTACGCCGTCAACACCGGCCAGATCTCCATCCGGCACGGCATGCGCGGCCCCAGCGGCGTCCTGGTGACCGATCAGGCCGGCGGGCTGGACGCGCTCGGCCACGCACGGCGGCACGTACGCAAGGGCATCGGCCTCGTCGTCTCCGGCGGGGTCGATGCCTCCCTCTCCCCGTGGGGGCTGGTCTCCCAGATCACCAGCGGCCGCCTCAGCCGCTCCAGCAACCCCGAGCGCGCCTACGCGCCCTTCGACGTCTCGGCGGACGGCCACGTGCCCGGCGAGGGCGGCGCCATCCTCGTACTGGAAAGCGAAGCGGGCGCCCGGGAGCGCGGTGCCCGCGTCTACGGCACGGTCGCCGGTTACGGGGCGACCTTCGACCCCGCGCCCGGCTCCGACCGGGAGCCAGGACTGCGCAGGGCCGTCGAACTGGCCCTCGCGGACGCCGCGGTCGCCCCGCCGGACGTCGACGTGGTGTTCGCGGACGCGGCCGGGGTGCGCGACCTCGACCGGGTGGAGGCCGAGGCCCTGGCCGCCGTCTTCGGCCCGCACACCGTGCCGGTGAGCGCGCCCAAGACCATGACTGGCCGACTGTACTCCGGCGCGGCCTCCCTCGACGTGGCAACAGCCCTGCTGGCCATGCGGGACGGTGTCGTCCCGCCGACCCTGCACGTGCCCGACCAGGCGCCGGACTGCCCGATCGCCCTGGTGCGGGACACCGCGCGCGAGATGACCGTGCGCACCGCGCTGGTGGTCGCCCGCGGCCACGGCGGATTCAACGCCGCGGTCGTGCTGCGCGCCGACCCCGGCAGCGACTGACCGACCACCCCACGAGCTACGAGAAGTGAGGACGTACCCCATGACAGCACGCGAACTGACCCTGACCGAGCTGACCCGCATCCTGCGCGAGAGCGCCGGCGCGGACGAGAGCGTCAACCTCGACGGCGACATCCTCGACACCCCGTTCGCCGAGCTCGGCTACGACTCGCTGGCTCTGCTGGAGGCCGCCAGCCGGGTCGAGCGCGAGGTGGGGATCAAGCTCTCCGAGGACACCCTCGGCGACGCCGAGACCCCGCGGCTGTTCCTGGCTCTGGTCAACGAGCCGGTCACGGCCACCCCCTGAACCGGCGGGCCTTCCGGCCTCCCCCTGCCGGAAGGCCCGTGCCACGGCCCCGCCGGCCGAAGTCCCGCGGCCGCACCGGCCGCAGTTCACCGGCCGTCGCATCGGCCACAGCCCACCACAGTCCATCGGTCAAGGAGAGGACAGCATGGCGAACGACAGCGCCGACGTGGTGATCGTCACCGGCGCCACCAGCGGAATCGGTCTCGCGGTCACCGAGAGCCTGGCCCAGCGCGGCACGAAGGTGTTCATCTGCGCACGGCACGAGGAGGACCTGGCCGTCACGGTCAAGGGCCTGCGCGAGCGGGGCCTCGAGGTGGACGGGCAGCGCTGCGACGTCCGGTCCCGTGACGAGGTCCACGCCTTCGTCGAGGCCGCGGTGCGTCGCTACGGCACTATCGACGGCCTGGTCAACAACGCCGGACGCAGCGGCGGCGGGGCCACCGCCGACCTCGCCGACGAGACCTGGTACGACGTCATCGACACCAATCTCAACAGCGTCTTCCTCATGACCCGCGAGGTGCTCACCACCGGCGGGATGCGCGACACCTCACGCGGCCGCATCGTCAACATCGCCTCGACGGGCGGCAAACAGGGCGTCGTCCTGGGGGCGCCGTACTCGGCCTCCAAGCACGGCGTCGTCGGCTTCACCAAGGCACTGGGCCTGGAACTGGCGAAGACCGGGATCACCGTCAACGCCGTCTGCCCCGGCTACGTAGAGACGCCCATGGCGCAACAGGTCCGCTCCAACTACGCGCGGCTGTGGGGCAGCGACGAGCAGGAGGTCCTGGCGCGCTTCGAGACGAAGATCCCGCTCGGCCGCTACTCCACACCGCAGGAGGTGGCCGGCCTGGTCGGCTATCTGATGACAGACCTCGCCGCCTCCATCACCGCACAAGCGCTCAACGTGTGCGGCGGCCTTGGCAACTACTGACGGCAGCGACGGACAAGGACCGGTGAACCCATGAACGACGTGCAGCACACCATCGGGGTGGCGGCCGCACCCGAGACCGTCTACGACCTGCTGGCCGACGCCACCGCGTGGCCGGTGAACTTCCATCCCACCGTCCACGTGGAGCAGCTCGAACAGGACGGGGCACACGAGCGCATCCGGATCTGGGCGGTCGCCGGCGACCGGGTCAAGGCCTGGACCTCCCGCCGGGACCGCGATCCCGAAGGCCTGCGCATCGCCTTCGAGCAGGAGGTCTCCCAGCCGCCGATCGCCGCGATGTCCGGCGCGTGGCTGCTGCGCCGGCTCCCGGACGGCGGGACCGAGGTCGTCCTGGAGCACAGCTACCGGGCCGTCGAGGACGACCCGGACCGCCTCGCCTGGATCGCCGAGGTCACCGACCGCAACAGCCGCGCCGAGCTGGCGAATCTCAAGGCGCTGGCCGAGCAGGCGGCCGACCGATCCGAACTGTTGCTCACCTTCGAAGACACCGTCGTCGTCGACGGCGGCATCGCCGACGTCTACGACTTCCTGTACCAGGCCCAGCAGTGGCCGGACCGGCTGCCGCACGTCGCCCGCATGGACCTGACGGAGGACGAACCGGGCGTCCAGATCATGGAGATGGACACCATCACCGCCGACGGCGCCATGCACACCACCAAATCGGTGCGGGTCTGCTTCGCCGACGAACGGATCGTCTACAAGCAGATCGTCGTGCCCCCGCTGATGACGGCCCACACCGGCGAATGGCGGGTGACCGAGGTGCGCGGCGGCGTCGCGGTGACCTCCCGGCACACCGTCGCGATCCGGCCCGAGGCCGTGCCGGGCATCCTCGGCGAGGGTGCCACGGTGGCCGACGCCCGCGAATTCGCCCGCACCGCGCTGAGCGGCAACAGCCGGATCACCCTGGAGCACGCCAAGGCGTACGCCGAGCAGATCACCGCCGGTTCGCAGGTCTGAGCGGGCGGGCACCGTGGAGCGGGCCGGGGCGGACACCGTTGAGCAGCCCGATGTGCGGGCCGTGGCGCAGACCGATGTGACCACCCTCGGAGAGGCCGGTGGGTGCGCGGTGAGCCAGTCAGTGGTGGGCACCTGCCAACCGGTCGGCGCGCACGGCGTCGCCGTCTGGTGGCAGTTCGCCGGGAGCGACCCGCGCGCGCAGGCCCGTGCGCTGCTGCGTACCACCGCTGCCGAGGCCGTGGGGGCGCCGACGGCCGACGTCCGCGTGGGCCGGGCGGCGTCCGGCGCCCCGGAGTTGTCCGGTGCGGCGTCGGGCCTGCGCGCCGGCGTGAGCCACACCCGCGGTCTGGTGGCCGTGGCACTCGCCGGCCCCGGGGCCCGGCTGCTCGGGGTGGGAGTGGACGCGGAGGCCGTCCGGCCGCTGGACGCGATCGCTCTCGCCGAACGGTGGTTCACCGCCGACGAGGCGGCCTGGGTGCGCGCCCTGCCGCCGGGGCTGCGGTCCACGGGACTACTGGATCTGTGGACGCGCAAGGAGGCCGCGGGCAAAGCGCTCGGGACGGGACTGCGGGCGGGCGGTCTGTGCCGCGCAATCGGAGTGCCGCCGCCCGGCGCGCCGCCCGGGTCGTCGCGGCCACTGGCCCCGTTTCCCGGGGCCCCGCGGCTGACCGGCGCCCTCCTGCCCGCCCCTCCCGGATACGTACTGGCATGTGCCGTCAGCGGAGCCGGCACGCCCTCTCCCCCCGTTCGGGTCGCCGAAAGGAGCGCCGAACCATGCACAAGACCGCGTTCGTCTTCCCGGGCCAGGGCTCGCAGCAGGCCGGCATGGGCCGCGATCTGCTGGTGACACGGCCCGACCTGGTCGACAGCTACTATCGCCCGGCCGACGAGATCCTCGGGTTCCCTCTGTCCCGACTGTGCTGGGAGGGACCCGCCGAGGCACTGCGCGACACCGCCGTCACCCAGCCCGCCGTGTTCCTGACCAGCCTGGCCGCGCTGGACGTCCTGCGGGCGCGGGGTGTCACTCCCGACGTCGTCGCGGGCCACAGCCTGGGCGAGTACGCGGCGCTCGTCTGCGCCGGCGTGCTCGACTGGGCCGACGCCCTGCGGCTGGTGCGGCTGCGCGGGCAGCTCATGGCCGGCGTCAACGAGCGGGTACCGGGGCGGATGGCCGCCGTGATGGGCCTCGACCTGGCGCACGTCGAGCGGATCTGCGCCGCCGTGGCGTCCGCCACCGGCCAGGTCGTGGAGGTCGCCAACGACAACGGCCCCGCACAGGTCGTCGTATCGGGTCAGGACGCGGCCGTGGACGAGGTCGTGCGGCGGGCCCGGGAGGCCGGCAGCAGGCGCGTCGTCGCCCTGCACGTCGGCGCACCGTTCCACTGCCGCCTGATGAGCGACGTCGAGGCGGAGTTCGCCGCCGCCCTGACCGGGGTGCGCTTCCGCGACCCGGTGATCAACGTCGTCTCCGGTGTCACCGCCGAGCCGGTGACGACCGCCGAGGATGCGCTCGCCTGCCTGCGGCGACAGCTCGCCGGCCGGGTGCGCTGGACCGGTGCGGTGACCCGCATGACCGACATGGGCGTGGTCCGGTTCGTCGAGGTGGGGCCGGGCCGGGTCCTCGGCGGACTGTGCCGCCGGATCGCACCGGGCACGCAAGTCCACTCCACCCATGACGCGAGCGCGCTCGCCCTGGCCGTCGACGCCGCCCGGGCGGAAGCGGACACCGCGGCCTGAGCAGTACATCAGCGCCCGACCAACGGATCACACGGACTCATCGCGGAGAGAGTGGACCACCATGCGCACTGCTGAGCAATCCGCCGCCGGCGTCCCCGAAGAGACCGGCGGACCGCCGACCCTGCACGAGCGGCTGACCGAACTGGACCGGCTGAAGGATTCGGCCAGGCAAGGCCCCGATCCCGCAGCTACCGAGCGGCAGCACGCCAAGGGCAAGCTCACGGCCCACGAACGCATCGAACTGCTTCTGGACAAGGGCTCGTTCACCGAGGTCGAGGCCCTGCGACGGCACCGGGCCACCGGCTTCGGGCTGGAACGGCGACGACCGTACTCGGACGGCGTGGTCACCGGCTGGGGCACCGTGCACGGCCGCACGGTCTTCGTGTACGCCCATGACTTCCGCATCTTCGGCGGGGCGCTGGGCGAGGCCCACGCCGAGAAGATCCACAAGCTGATGGACTTGGCGGAGGCCGCCGGAGCCCCGCTGGTCTCGCTGAACGACGGCGCCGGCGCCCGCATCCAGGAGGGCGTCTCAGCGCTGGCCGGCTACGGCGGCATCTTCCAGCGCAACACCCGCGCCTCCGGGGTCATCCCGCAGATCAGCGTCATGCTCGGCCCCTGCGCCGGCGGCGCCGCCTACGCCCCCGCGCTGACCGACTTCGTCTTCATGGTCCGCGAGACCTCGCAGATGTTCATCACCGGCCCCGATGTCGTCCAGGCCGTCACCGGCGAGGACATCACCCAGAACGGGCTCGGCGGTGCCGACGTCCACGCGTCCACCTCCGGCGTCGCGCACTTCGCCCATGACGACGAGGAGTCCTGCCTGGAGGACGTACGGTTCCTCCTGTCGCTGCTGCCCGCCAACAACCGCGAACTCCCGCCCGCCGCCCCGTGCGACGACCCCGCCGACCGGCGCACCGACGCACTGCTGGACCTGGTCCCCCACGACCCCAACCGTGCCTATGACATGCGCGCGGTCGTCGAGGAAGTAGTTGACGACGGCGAGGTGTTCGAGGTGCACCCCGACTGGGCGCCGAACATCGTGTGTGCCCTGGCCCGGCTCGACGGCCATGTGGTGGGGATCGTGGCCAATCAGCCCTCGGCGTTCGCCGGTGTGCTCGACATCAAGGCGTCCGAGAAGGCGGCACGCTTCGTCCAGCTCTGCGACGCCTTCAACATTCCGCTCGTGACGCTGGTCGACGTCCCCGGCTTCCTGCCGGGCATCGACCAGGAGCACGGCGGCATCATCCGGCACGGCGCCAAGCTGCTGTACGCGTACTGCAACGCCACCGTGCCGCGTGTCCAGCTCATCCTGCGCAAGGCCTACGGCGGCGCGTACATCGTCATGGACTCCCGGTCCATCGGTGCGGACCTCTCCCTGGCCTGGCCGACGAACGAGATAGCGGTGATGGGTGCGGAGGGTGCGGCCAATGTCATCTTCCGTCGCGAGATCGCGGCGTCCGACGATCCCGAGGGGGTGCGGCAGCAGCGGATCAAGGAGTACAAGTCGGAGCTGATGCACCCTTATTACGCGGCCGAGCGGGGGCTCATCGACGACGTGATCGACCCGCGAGACACCAGGTCGGCGCTGATTCGTTCGCTGGCGATGCTGCGCCGCAAACACGCCGACCTGCCGTCCCGCAAGCACGGAAACCCCCCGATGTGATGAACGGTGACCCGCACGAGGTGCGCGTGCTGCACGGCTGCCCCAACGCCGAGGAACTCGCCGCCGTCCTGGCCGTCCTGTTCGGCGCGGTCCGGAACCCCGGGCCACCGTCGTTCTCGGGCACGGCAGTCGGCGCCGCCGTAGCCTCCTGGGGCCGCGACCGCCACGTCACGTGCCGCCATGCCGGTTCCTGGAAGTCCGAGCCCATCTGAACCCGAGGGGAGTTGAGCCATCGTGCGCAAAGTGCTCATCGCCAACCGTGGCGAAATCGCTGTCCGCGTGGCCCGGGCCTGCCGGGACGCCGGGATCGCGAGCGTGGCCGTCTACGCCGACCCGGA
>NZ_JBIATN010000057.1:0-30181 GCF_042891825.1 Streptomyces sp. NPDC001852 | reverse complement strand
CCCGCGGAGCGGGTCCCATCGCGCTGCGCGCGATGCAAGCGAACACCCGTGCGCTGCGCGCACGGGTGTTGCGCTCCCGCTCCGCGGGAGCGCTGGCTGACCGCTGCGCGGTCAGCTCACCCGCCCTGCGCAGCAGGGCGGGTGACGCTCCGTCCGCTGCGCTTCCGGAGCGGTGGGGGCTGCGCCCCTACTCGGTGCCTGCGCTGCGCTCCGGTCACCGTGTGGCGCTTCGCGCCACGAAGGCCAGCCCCGCTGCGCGGGGCGGGCCAGCGGGCCTGCGGCCCGGGCAGCAGCGGTGGGGGGTGGCTGTCTCTCCGGCTGCATCCCCTGCGGGTTGTGGGGTTTGACGCTCAGTCAGCCTCTACAGGCGAAGTGCTGCCGATTCCCGCAACGTGTAGAGGAGGGTGACGGGTAGTCGGGAGAGCGATGGGCTGAACACGGGCTGGTGAGGTGGGCAGGAGTGGCTGGCCCCACAGCGGCCTGGGTGGCTAGAAGACCTGCCTGCCAAGATCCTCGTCTCATTGCGATCCGCAACTCCGCCAGCAGTAGCTCCCACCTGTCCCGGGCTTGAATGTAGTCCTGACTGGTGTGGAGTGCTCCTTCCTCCACGCGGTCCCTTAGATCCCGCAGGGACCGGAACGCGGCAGTCGACGCCTCGACGACTGCCTTGGGTGCCACCACCGCGATCTGGTAGCGCAGTTCGTAGGCATTCCCCTCGTGGAATGCCTCGGCTGCCCTGCGGGCCCGTTCTCCAGCTGGCAAGCCAGTCAGCCTGGCCGCCATCCGTAGGTGATTCCTCGTCCTGGCGAGAGCGGCCAGGTAATCGCCGTACAGTTGCTGCCGTGCGGCCTGGTCCTTGTCTTCCCTCCCACGCTTGGTCCGTATCTGATCTGTTGCCAGCGTGGATGCGATGCCGATGACGGCACCGAGTGACGTGCTGACTAGCGGTCCCCAGTCCATGAGGGGGATCCTACGAGCCCTGAGTCAGTGGATGCAGGGGTGCACCGCAAACCACTGTAGTGGTGCTTCAAACTTTGGGTGCGCTAAACTCTGGAATCAGATGCCCCTAGCGCCTAGCCAATCAGGGAAGTTTCTGATCACACTCCCCAGCTGCTTGTCCGACGCCGCGCCCCGGTTCCGGTGAGGTTCCCCTAGTCGACTAAACACAATCTACAGTGCAGGTTTCTCGCTTCCTGTCGCGTGAAGCCACAGGCGGGGCTCGCAGGATAAGGCAGATTGGAATGGCAGTGAAGGAACTCCGCCCCCACCAGCGAGAAGCCGTGGACGCGGTGCTGCGTGCGCTCGAATCGCCTGCACGATCTACTGTGCCCGAGCGGGGGCTCCGCACTCAGGTGATCATGGCGACCGGAACGGGCAAGACGCTCGTGGCCACCCGCAGCGCCGAGGAGCTCCGTGCGGGGCGCGTGCTCGTGCTCGTCCCCTCCCTCGATCTACTCGCCCAGACCGAGGCCGCCTGGCGCGAAGGAGGCCGCACGGGCCCGATGGTCGGGGTGTCGTCCCTGCGGGGCGAGGAGGTGTCCTTTCCCAACACCACGGACGTGGAAGAGCTGGTCGACTGGGTGCGCCCGTTCGACAAGGTCACGGTGTTCGCCACGTACGCCTCCCTGGGACTGGGCACGCTGGAGCGCGCGCACAAGGCCGGCCTACCGGGCTGGGACCTGATCGTCGTGGACGAGGCACACCGGTGTTCGGGCCGAATCGGGAAGCCATGGGCGGTCGTCCACGACAACACCCGCATCCCCGCCCTGCGCCGCCTCTACATGACCGCCACACCCCGGCTGTGGCAGCTGGACGAGGACGCCGAGCAGGGCGCGCCGGGCGAGCTGGTCGCCTCGATGGAGGACGACCCGGAGGGTCCGTTCGGCAGCAGGTGCTACACGCTGACGCTGTCGGAGGCGATCGACCGGGGGATCTGTGCCCCCTACCAGGT
Organism: Streptomyces sp. NPDC001852; assembly: GCF_042891825.1. NCBI lineage: Bacteria > Bacillati > Actinomycetota > Actinomycetes > Kitasatosporales > Streptomycetaceae > Streptomyces > Streptomyces sp. NPDC001852. Next base: position 28,230 of record NZ_JBIATN010000057.1, on the reverse strand, counting down.
GGTGTGCGTGGACATCACCGACACCCAGCTACAGGCCGCGCAGCTTCTGGGCGCTGAGGGCCGCTCGGACGAGGTGCGGGGGGCCCGGCTCGCGGCGCTGCAGACCGCACTGGTGAAGGCGTCCTCGGAGGAGAACTTCCGGCGCACGCTGGTCTTCCACCACGTCGTCAAGGAGGCCGAGGCGTTCGCGGCCGGCCTCCCCGATGTGGCCGCGCAGCTGCACGCCGCCGACCCGGAGCTGTACCCCAAGACGATCTGGGCCAACTGGCTGTGCGGCGAGCACAAGCCGGGTCACCGGCGGCGGGTTCTCACCGAGTTCGCCGACGGCATCGCCACCGACGGCACCGTCGTAGAGAAGAGCTACCTCGGGTCCGTGAAGGTCCTCGGCGAAGGCGTTGATACCTCCCGATGTGACTCCGTGTACTTCGCGGACGTCCGCGGCTCCATGCCCGACCTCGTCCAAGCCGTCGGCCGGGCGCTGCGGATGCATCCCGGTGAGGGCAAGATCGCCTCCCTCGTCGTGCCGGTCCTGCTCGGGCCCGGAGAGACGGCGGACAACATGCTCACCAGCAGGGCGTTCGGCGGCCTGGCGAAGCTGCTGGAGGCACTCAGGGCGCACGACGCCCGTGTCGTGGAGGCACTGGCCGAGCCCCAAGCGCGCAGCCGTGTCAGAGGCGTACAAAGCCGCAGCGGGGGCCAGGAGGGCCCAGGCGAGGGGGAAGGGTCCGGTGGGCCGTCGACTCCTGCCCGGCAGCTGCTGAAGTTCTCCACCCCGCGTGACCCCGCGCAACTGGCTGCATTCATCAACCTGCGGGTCCTCAACCCCGAGCATCAGCACTGGCGGCGCGGCATCGAGGCCTCCGTCATCTACGCCCGCGAGCACGGCGACCTGAAGGTGCCGTTCACGTTCCGCGTGCCCGGCCACGACGACCAGGAGGCGGAAGCCGAGGGATGGCCGGCCGCGCTCGCTGGGTTCCCCCTTGGGCAATGGATCGCCGATGCCAGGCGCGTCTACGCCCGTGGGGACATGGATGAGGATCGCGTCCTGCAGCTGGAGAAGCTGGGCATGGTGTGGTCGCACTTCGACGTCGCGTGGGAAGAGGGCCTGGCCGCCGCGCGCGGGTGGGCCGCCGAGGCGGGCCACCTCCTGGCACCGCTGGACGCCACCTACCAGGGCTACCGGGTAGGCATCTGGCTCAAGAACGCGCGGGCCGCCGCCCGGAAGGCCGCCGAGATCGAGCAGCGGCGCGCCGAGGGGCTGCCCGTGCAGTCGGTGGCCGGCGCACTGTCGGACGAGCGGCGCGAGCAACTGGAGGAGATCGACCCGTCGTGGTGCCCGGCCTGGCCGGTGGAGTGGCAGCGCGCCTTCCACCTGATCCGGCAGCACCTGAACGCCGGCGGCACCCTGCCCATGTCGCCGGGCGTCGTCGTGCACCAGGGCGAGGACCTCGGACGGTGGGTGCGCTCCGTCCGCCTCGGTTGGGACAAACTCACCACCGTCCAGCAGTGGATGTGCGAACACATCCTCGGCATCCAGCCCGCGAGCGAGGACGAGAAGCCGAAACCGCGGCGGACCCAGGCCGACAAGTGGGCGATGAACTACGCGGCCGCTCGGCAGTACTACGAACGCGAGGGACACCTTCGGGTGCCCAGGAAACACGTCGAGACGATCGTCCTCGGCGGCGAGGGGGACGAGGGCAGCAGCCAGGACCAGGAAGAACAGCAGATCCGGCTTGGTGCATGGATCAGCAACCAACGCAGCAGGGCAGCGACGCTCTCCCCCGAGCGGATCGAGCAACTATCCGCCATCGGCATGCGATGGACCTGCCTGTGAGCAGGACCGGAGCGGCCGCCCCGCCGCTGGTGCACCGCGCGTGACGACCTTGCGCTGGGCTCGCCCATGATGCGACTCCAGCCGCTCACCGGTCCATGCCGTCGCAGTTCACCCGCTTGGAGGCCAGACCGAGGCATGAGGCCGGCGCGTGCTGGTGATCTCGTTTTCACCGGGCCGTGTTCTCGGTGCGGATCATTCGGCGCAGGCTGGTGCGGGCGGCAGTCAGGTCTTCTTCGAGGGTGCTGATGCGGGCGCGGCATGTGGCGTTCTCTGAGGCGGCTTCCTCTAGCCGGCGGGTGAGGTCCTGGTTCAGGGCATTCAGCTGGTCTGCTCTGGCTGCTGCGTCGGGGGCGTAGATGGCATCGAGTTGCTGGCCGAGTTGGTGGCGCAAGGCTGCCTGGAGCCGGTCGCGTTCGTCGCGGAGTTCTTTGATTTCTTGCCGGGCGATTTCGAGTTCGGTGCGCAGGCTGAGTTGGGAGGGCAGGCTTGCCGTGGCAGATGGCGGGGTGCTGTGGGCCTGGCGTAGTTGAGCTGCCTCGATGTGCTCGCGTACGCCGGGGGCATAGGTGAGCCAGGTGGAGACTCTGGCCGCGCGGGCGACTGCGGCGAAGGTGAGCGGCTTTCCCTGTTTCTCGAGTGCGGCGAGGACGGCGAGGACACGGGCTCGTTTGTCGAGGCTGTGACGGCGTCTGGCTTCGGCGAGGGGGGCCGGGTTGCCGCGAGGATTCATCGCAGGTCTTTAGGTCGGGCAGTGGCGAGGGGCAGGAGAGTGTGGTTGTCGCCTGCTCGTGCTTTGCGCAGCACAGTGCTGGCCTCTTCGATCTGGGCGCGTTCGGAAGCGGGGAGGGATGCCAGGCGTGTGTTCATGCGGTCGATGACGCGCTGGTAGGCAGTGATCTGTGCGGTGAGGGCGGTGGTGACGAACTCGGCTGCGCCCATGGCGAGTGCGGTTTCGCGGTCTGCTCGTAGCTCGTTGATGTGATGCTCGATAGCGGGCAGGTAGGAGGGGTCGGGGCGGTAGAAGCCGCAGGCGGCGCACTGGAAGCGGATGGGGCAGGCCTGGCCGCCGGCTTTGACGTTCGACGGCTCGGTGCAGCCGCCGTAGGGAACGGCGACGGAGCGCATCTCGTAGGCCGTGCTCGAGCTGGGGCTGGGGTGGCCATGCTGGTCGAGGACATGTGCGCTGAGTTTGGCCACGGCTTCGCTTTTCCGTTTGAGGGAGACGGTGTAGTAGCGCTGGGTCATGGCGATGGATTTGTGGTCCATCAGCTCGCGCAGCACGTCGACGGGGGTGCCGGCGTCTGCGTGACGCTGTGCGTAGGAGTGGCGGAAGGCGTAGGGGTAGATCAGGGATCGGTCGAAGAGCAGTCGTTGTCCTTTGGAGTCGGTGCCCTCGGCGTGGAGCGGGGGTAGGGCGTCTACCCAGAGCCTGAGGGCGTCGCTGAGGTAGGTGCTGGAGATGTAGGGGGCGTCGCTCAGGGCGGTGAGGGACGGAAAGAGGTATCGATCTCCCTTGGCGGGGAGGTGCAGCTGGTCGCGGCAGTCTTGCCAGGTTCGGATGGCGTCGGCGGTGGATGTTGTGATCGGCAGACGTCGGCGGTGGCGTTTCCGCTTGTGGTTGTCCCAGATCAGGGTGGGCTGGCCGTTGTGGATTTCCAGGCAGTCACGGGCCAGGGAGACGATCTCGAGCGGGCGGCGCCCGGTGTCGCGCAGGACGATGTACATCGTGCGGTACAGCAACTGCCGGGCGTTGGGAGCGATATCGCGGCAGCCGTAGGTGTTTCCGGTGCCCAGGGTGTCGAGGTAGGCGTCCAGTTGCCGGATGACGGATTCGGGGATGGCCTTGCCGATGAAGTCCTCATTGGGTTCTTCCACGGAGATGACGTGCTCGACGGGCACGCGGGTGAAGGTGCCGGCCAGGTCGTCGAGGGTGCCGCAGCGGCGTCCGTAGGCGATGAGCTGAAAGAACATTCCCAGCAGGCTGCGTCGGAAGGAGGAGGAGTAGGAGGTTCCGTCTCGTTTGCGTGCGCTGCGGAAAGCGTCGACGGCCAAGGTGGCATCGGCGAACGTCAGGGCGGCGGGATCGTCGCCGGCGTCGGCGCGCTGGGCGAGAGCCGTGGAGGCAATGGTCGTCGCGTGGAAAGTGCGCTTGAAGTCTTCCGTGGTGGGTCGGGCGGTGGTCACCCAATGACGCAGCGCCTGGCGCAACCAGGGCTGGCGGACTGTGCGGAGATCGACGCGGCCGGGCAGATGCCGGCGCTTGCCGGAGGCGCTGTGGCGCAGCCCGAGGACGCGCAGATCGATGACGTCCTGGTCGATGAGAGTGATCCCGGAGAACTCGCTGTATCCGGCGCGGGCGGCGGACTGCAGGTTCTCCAATGTGCGGACGGCAGACTGGTGCGGCTTGGTGAGCCGGGCTGCGTTGGTGGCGTTCAGAAGGGTCTTGGCAGTGGTGAGGTGGCTGATCACGCCACGGATCCAGTGAGGTTCCAGGGCCCGTACCCACTGGTCCATCTGCTGCACGGCATACAGCACTTCCCAGCGCAGCAACTCGGGCAACGGGGCGAGATGAAACTGGTGCGCCAGCAGATACAGCGGCTGCCCCGGCGCCCACTGGGCAACAGACCTGGGAGCGGTACTGGAACGGCATTCTGCCCTCCAGGCACGCCAGTGATAGTTGCACAGCCCCCGGGAATTCATGGATGCGCCGGCACAGTCGGCGACCATACAGACGGGCACGTCAGTGAAGGGCGTAGCGCGTTCACGGAGCCAGCTTTCGAACGTGCCCCTTGCCGCGTGGTACTTGCGGGAGTTGTGGTGGGCAGCGCACAAGCCTCCCGATACCTGGGGCCGTACGCAGCGCACGCCGTTCCGGGTGAGCGTGCACGGCCCGACGACCGTCAACGGCAGGGATTTGGAACGGGTAGGGGTGAAGGTGGCGGCGAACTCTTCCCGCGGCAGGCCGCTCTTTCTGCGCTGGTCCGAGCAGTACGTACAGAACGTCTCCTGAGCGCGCACGATCATGTCGCAGCGGCGGGTGCGGCACCGGGAGGACGAGGTGCGCGGGTTGTCGAGGTCTCCGGTGAACAGCCACCTGGCGCTGTCCCACTCCCCTGGCCTCCACTCGGGATCGATGTGGGCACGCAGCCACGTCTCCCACGACTTCTTCGTGGCCCTCGTCGGCGCCTCCAGTGCGGTCACGGGCGCGGTAGCGGTACTCACTGGTTCTCCCGCCATGCCTGGGCCCGGTCGACAGCCGCCCGGGTCTCGGACTCATCGACGTGGCGGTAGCGGTCCATGGACAGCGGCGAGGCATGACCCAGCAGCTTTTGCACCACGTCCCGGTCCACTCCCTCACGCAGCCAGTGGGTGGCCGCCGAGTGGCGCAGCATGTGCGGGCGAGCCGGATGCCCGGCACGGCGGGCCAGACGGTCGAAGACGCTCTTGGCGTTCGGATAGGTCATGGCCCGCCCCAGCGGGGGCCGGAAAAGGTTCACGAACACCATGCCTGTCTCGGCCGCCTGGGCCACCGCGGTCCGTTCGTGCTGGTAGTCGGTGTAGAAGGTGACGATGTCGGGGGTGACAGGGAGGCATCGGGAGTGTCTGGACTTGGCAAGGGCCCGGTTCGGGTTGTCGGTGCGGCGCCGCACATGAAGGTGCGGGCCCTGAACCGGGCAGCCCAGCGAGCGTGACGAGGCCAGGAAGTGCAGATCCTCCTGGCGCAGGCCCAGGGCCTCTCCGATCCGCAGGCCGGTCGCGGCGAGCAGCGCGATGAGGAAACGGTCCCGCGCCCGGGGCGTATCCGCGATCATGCAGCGGATCTGCTGCGGGGACAGGTCCTCGTAGCCGGGCTCGCTGACCTGGAAACGAAAAGCCGATACCTGGACCTGGCGCCACTGGCCGCGCTCCCCGGCGTCGTAACCGGCCGGCAAGAACCGCAGGCACTTCGGCTCCGACAGCAAGCCGGCCGTCTGGGCAGGAACCCAGCCGTGGAGTGCGCCGAAGCGCAGGAAGTCCGCAACCGCCGTCATCACCGCGTTCGCCGTAGCCTGCGAACGGTAGCGGGGTGCAGCCGTGGTCGGGGAGCGGCGGCTGCGAGCCGGCAGCGGCGTGGTGACCAGCCACTGCTGCAGCCCGGACAGAGCCATGAAACTCGGACACCACCACTCGATACGGCGCCCCGTGCAGTAGTTCAGATAGAGGGCGAGACGGCCCGCGTAGACCCGTTCCGTGTTCGGCGAGCGGCCCTTGCTACGCAACCCCGCCAAAAACGCACACGCCTCCACATGCAGGTCATAGGTGCGTGCATCGGCCACCACCCACCGCTCCACACCAGTCGACGGAGAGATCGAACGCTCAGCCACATAGCTCTGCTCCACCCACCAAACACAACCAAGCCCCGTCGGGCACCGAGGCACGGACCGTCAGACGGCCACACGACCAGGTGGGAACCACACCGAACATGCCACACCAACCACCCCACAGAGAGATAATCCGCGCCTGAGTCGAACAAGCACTGCAGGTCGGCGTGAGCGAGGAGAGCCGCGGTGAGTGAGGCAGCACGGGCAGACGCCGGGGGCAGTGCGGGCGCGGGCGGCTTCGACTACCAGCATCGCGTGGCCGCCTGGCTGGCTGTCGCCGCTGTAGCGGGCTCCGCATCTCCGGGCGTCCAGGGGCTGTGGACCGGAACTGTGGAGCGGATCGCCTGCGAAACCGGCGAACCCGTCGACGACTGCCGAGTGCACACCTCCGACGGGCGGACACTGGCGCTCCAAGCTAAGCGATCAATTACGCTGTCTCAGTCGGAGGAGAGTGAACTCAGTAAGACCGTCGCGCAGTTCGTTCAGCAGCACCTCATGCCAGGCCATGAACAGGACCGGCTGGTCCTCGTCACCTCCCGCGACGCCTCAAAACCGGTGCGGAACGACCTCGAGCAAGTTCTTGACCGTCTCCGTAACGCTCCCGCCGAGCGGGACGTGACGTCGCTCGCTTTCAACAGCGACCAGACTGACGCCTACAACAAGTTCGTCGCTCACACGACCCGGGAGTGGGCAAAGCAGCGCGGCGGCACTCCCTCGGCTGCGGAACTGAGGGGGTTCCTCGTCCATTGCCACGTATGGGTCCTCGACGTCGAACAGGGCGGCCTGGAAGAACGGGAGGCCCTCCAGACACTGCGCACGTCCGTGATCACTGATCCTGCCCAAGCGGACGCGGCGTGGCACGTACTGCTCGGCGCCTGCGCACAGTTGGCCATCCAGCATTCCGGTGCCGATATGAGGCAACTGCAGCAGTCGCTGTCATCGGCTGGCATCGCGCTGGCCACCGTCCGAGACTTCACCTCAGATGTCCAGCGCCTGGCCAGGAGCACGCACGACACCCTCGACCAGTTGGGCCATGGCCTCACTACCGTCCCCACACCGCAGGGGCCCGTGGCCATTGCGCGCACGGTCACAGGCATCGGAGCGAGGACCCAGGAGGGCTCGATCCTCGTGGCCGGCGGGCCGGGTGCAGGGAAGACCGTGGTCGTGCACGAGTTGGCCCGGCAAGCCAGTGCAGAAGGCCGGCCTGTACTTCTCCTGTCGGTAGCCGGCGTGGATGCCCGGAGTGCTGGCATGCTCCAAGCAGAACTCGGGCTGCAGCATCCGCTTGTCGACGTTCTCGAGCAGTGGCAGCCCGGTAGCACCGGGCTCTTGGCGATCGATGCCCTGGATGCCGCACGAGTCGATGCCTCCACCGAGCTGTGGCGGTCAATCATCGCGGATGTGAGCCGTCGGCTGCCGAACTGGCAGGTGGTCGCCTCCATCCGCACCTGGGATCTACAGCACTCCCCCCAGCTGCGTGCCCTCTTTCCAGGCGAGGCAGTACAAGTGGGTGATCTGACGGACGAAGAGGTCGCCCAGGTCACCGACGTCTTCCCCGCCTTGCGTGACTTTCTGAGCCAGGCTTCCGACCAGCAGCGACAGCTGATGCGCAACCCGTTCAACCTGCGCCTGGCTGCCGAACTCCTGCTGGACGGCGCACCAACAACGCAGCTACGCACTATCGGCAGCAGGTTGGGCCTGCTGGAGCGCTACTGGGAGGCACGCGTCACCCGGGGAACCGAAGGCATCGCGAAAGCGGCCTTCCTCGGCCGCCTGTGCGCAGCCGCAGTACAGGAGAGACGACTTGCCGTGCCCTCGCAGAAGATTTTGGCGGGTGACACCGCAGCGTCAGACGTCCTGCGGGCCCTCCTTTCCAGCTCCGTCCTCACACAAGCCCCGACGATCATGGGCCCCACGGCCAACGGTCCACTGCAATTCGCGCACCACGTGCTGTTCGACTACGCCGTTGCCGTCACCTACCTCTCCCACTCCCCCGACGGGCTGCAGGAGAGACTGGACGCCGACCCCGACCTGTTGCTCTTCGCCCGCCCCAGCATCGACATGTACCTCCGGACGGCCTGGGCGCAAGGTCCCGGCGTGTTCTGGGCGCTGGCTCTGGCCTTGATGGCACTGCCCTCCCCCGGGATGGCAGCCACAGCAATCGCAGACGTCGTCACGGATGACTGCGATCAGGCGACTGACCTGGAGCCGCTGCTCGCACCGGATCCGGGCGCCGAGGAGGGAGCGAAGCGGATACTCGCAGCGATCGCCGTCGCTGTCTCCCTCAAGCTGAAGGAAAGCCGCCTCCAGCATCCAGGTGTCTGGACCGAGGTCGCTGAGCGTCTCGGCCGGACACCTGCCCGATTCCTCACGGCGCTGGGTGTCCTGGTGACCGACCTGGCCTCCCATCGGGCGATGCTGGACGAACAGCAGCTGCGGCTCTGCGCGTTGGCGGCGCGGCGCCTGCTGGAGTACCTGTGGACCCAGCCTCCAGCCCCCGCTTCACGGCTGGCCATCACCGCTGTGATCCAAACGGCAGCGGGTGACCTGACCGCGACCGAGACACTACTCAGGCGCGCTGTGGAGCCGCCCCAGCTCGAAGAGCGCGGCTACAACGACCTTCTCTCCATGACCAGCAAGGTCTCAGAGCTGCTGGATCTCCTGCCGGGCCTCATAGAAGACCTCTACGTGGCCGTGCTGAGCCACACCGAGACGTCCTCGGCCGACACCCAGATGGGCAGCGGCTCCGTGTTGACCCTCGTGTCCAATCGCCGACAGGACTTCGATTCTGCCAAGTACCCCCTGGTCGAATACTTCCCCACCGTCCTGCGCTCGGACCTCCCTCGTGCCCTGGCGATTCTCACCCGCTTGACAAGCACTGGCCAAGATCTACCCAAGCATTCGGCTGTCCTGGGGGACCGCACGTTCGTGGTCATCAAAGACGACTCACGCGCATGGGACTTCGGCTCCAGCTACGCCCATAATGACCCGGCGGCCCTACTCGGCACCTATCAGGACTTCGCCTCCGCTGCCACCGCAACCGAGGCGCAGGCGCTGAGCGAGGCGCTCACCTCGGCACCCCAAGCGGGTGTTGTATGGCGACGCACCCTACGCGCAGCTGCCGCCAACCCAGCCCTGGCAGCTTCCCTGGTCAGCGACCCGGCCGACGTCGTGACGCAGTTGCTCATCCCGGATCTGCTCGGTCCCGCCTGCGAGCTGATCAGCAAGCTGCACCCCACCCTCGCACCTGCCGAAGCTGCCAGCCTGGAGGCAGCGATCCTCTCGCTCAAGCCAGACGCCTCCCAGGAGGAGGGGAGCCAGGAGCAGGCCCGCCGGTACCAGATGCTCGTCGACGCGCTCTCCGTGGAACACGTCACCGATCCATCACTGGCAGCGGACAAGAACGCACGGGACACCGAAGCCGCCGCAGGGCACCTGCCGTGGCCTGCTGCGGAGCCAACCGAGACCAAGGAGGAAGACCCTGCGGAAGCCGAACTACGCAAGCTCATCGCAGCCCTGAGCAGCTTCGCGAGCACCTATCTCAACGGCACCGCCACACCGGAAGACACCGCATCCGCCGAGCACACTGCCACCAATCTGGAAGCAGCCCTGAAGCAGACGCAGTCCTCCCCCATGCGCGCGCAGGCGGAGGACGCTCTCGCCCGGGCTGCGGAGATCTGGACCCGCAGCACACAGACGCCGCCGGCATCCTTGACCCACGCGCGTACCCTCCTTCTTGTATCGACAACGAGCCCTCGGCCCGAACCCACCCCGGAGAACGCCAACTACGACCTGCTCCTCCCCCAGGGCCCCCGAGCCGATGCGGCTCGCGGCCTCGGCCAACTCGCCAGCGTGCCGGAGCAGTACAGCCCCGAAGTCGCGCGAGCACTGCTCGCACTGGCGGCAGACCCCGTGGGAGCCATCAGGCACACAGTGGCCCGACTCACCCCGCGCATAGCAGTCAGCGACACCGACACGGCGTGGGAGATCCTCGAGCGCCTCGCCACGCAGGACTCCGACGACGCCGTGCTCGCCGCCGCAGTCACCACGGCCTGTTTCTGCATGAGCGACCGTCAACGCGGCGCTTCCATCCTGACCACGGTCATGGGACGCGCGACACCGCACCCTGGCCGCGAGACCGCCGCCTCCGCCTGCGCCACCGCCGCCGGACTCCTGTGGGTCCACCACGCAACACCCGAAGCAGGCGCCGCCCTCACCAGCATGATCACCCGCTGGCTGGACGACAGCACCTGGGCCGGCTGCCTCCACCAACTACGCATCTCCGGAGCACTCACCCACGGCAACGAGGCTGTCCGCCAACGTGCTCTCCAGCTCATGCAGCAACTCGCCGAACCAGCCCTCACCGAAACCCGCCACGCTCTGAGCCAGCATCAGACCTCAACCGACGCCGAGCGTGAGCAACTCAAAAACACCCTCAGGCTCCTCGACAACATCGCGTCACAGATCTACTTCGCCAGCGGCGGCACCGACAGCAAGCCCCCGATCGAGCCGGAAGTCAGACTCGTCGACGAAGCCGAGCCACTGATCAAGCTCCTTGCGGCGACCCCAGTCGCGGGCGTCGCCCACCACCTCGTCGAGATGTGTGAGCGCATGATCGACCAGCGCCCGCAGCAGACGCTCCTGACCGTCCGCGACATCGTGACCCAGGTAGGAGCACAAAGCGGCTACACCGCGGACGCCCTCGGCGTGGGAACCTGCGTCACCTTCGTGGAACGCATCCTCGCCGACCACCGCAGCCTCCTCCACAACCCGGACAACCTCACCGCCCTACGGCAGATCTGCGACGCCTTCATCGACGCCGGATGGCCCCAAGCCCACAGCCTCGTCTTCGGCATCGAGCAGATCTTCCGGTAACAGCTCCAAAGCACCCCGCACCCTCCCGAAAGCCGCCCCTGAACCACGCCAAACATGCCCATCACTTCACCAGCACTAGATAATCGACACCAAGAACTGCGACTCCGTCTACTGGGCCGACGTGCGCGGTTCCATGCCTGACCTCGTCCAGGCCGTGGGCCGGGCGCTGCGCATGCAGCCGGGCGAGGGCAAGGTGGCCAGCCTGGTCGTGCCGGTACTGCTCGGGCCGGGCGAGACAGCAGACAACATGCTCACCAGCAGAGCGTTCGGCGGGTTGGCAAAGCTGCTGGAGGCGCTCAGGGCGCACGACGCCAGGGTCGTGGAGGCTCTGGCGCAGCAGCAGGCCCCAAGCCGCGTCAGAGGCGTACAGACCCGCGCCGGCGGCCAGGACAGCGAAGCCCGGAGCGACCCAAGCGACCGACTCTCCCTACCGGCACGAGCGCTACTGAAATTCAGCACCCCACGCGACCCCGCACAGCTCGCCGCGTTCATCAGCCTCCGCGTCCTCAACCCCGAACACACCCACTGGCGACGCGGCATCGAAGCCGCCGCCCTCTACCACCGGCTCCACGGCGACCTGCGCGTGCCGTTCACCTACCGCGTACCCACCGGCGACAGCCAGGAGACGCAAGCCCAGGGATGGCCGGCTTCCCTCGCCTCCTTCCCACTCGGGCAGTGGGTCGCCGACGCCCGCCGCTTTTACGCCCGCGGGAGCATGGACAAAGACCGCGTGGCGCGGCTGGAGAAGCTGGGCATGGTCTGGTCGCACTACGACGTCGCATGGGAGGAAGGACTCGCCGCCGCGCGCGGGTGGGCCGCGCAGAACGGGCACCTGCTCGCGCCGCTGGACGCCACCTACCAGGGCTACAAGGTGGGCATCTGGCTGAAGAACGCGCGGGCCGCCGCCCGGAAGGCGCAGGAGATCGAGCAGCGGCGTGCCGACGGCCTGCCGGCGCAGTCGGCGGCCGGCACGCTGTCGCAGGAGCGGCGCGAGCAGCTGGAGGAGATCGACCCGTCGTGGTGCCCTACCTGGCCGGTGGAGTGGCAGAGGGCCTTCCACCTCACGCGGCAGCACCTGGAGCAGGGCGGCGAGCTGCCCGAGCCGGGCGACGTTGTGCACCAGGGCGAGGACCTCGGGCGGTGGGTGCGCTCGGTGCGGCTCGGCTGGGACAAGCTCACCACCGTGCAGCAGTGGATGTGCGAACACGTCCTGGGGATCGAGCCCGTGAGCGAGGACGAGAAGCCCAAGCCGCGCCGTAGCCAGGCCGGCAAATGGGCCCTCAACTACGCGGCCGCAAAGCAGTTCTACGAACGCGAAGGACACCTACGCGTACCCCGCAAACACATCGAACGGATCACCGTCGGCGAGAACCAGGAACAGCGGGAGATCAAGCTCGGAGCATGGATCAGCAACCAGCGCTCGCGGACTGCCACGCTCTCCCTCGAACGCGTCGAGCAACTGTCGGCGATCGGAATGCGCTGGACATAGCCGCTCGGTCAAATCCAGGGGTTGCCGTCCGGAATGCCGCATGATCACCGTGTGAGACGTGCACTGAAGTGGGTCGGACCTCTCTATGTGGTTTGGGTCGTGGCGGGCGTCTGGTGGTACAACACCCACGGCCACCACCACACCCCCGATCTTCGTGCCATCCTCCCCGAGCTCACCGGTCTGCTGGGGCTACCCACCGCGCTGATCGCCGCGGTCCGCCTCGGCAAGAAAGAGCCAGCGTCTGCCCGCCTGGAGGACGTCGCCGATCAGCTCGCCCAAGGCGTGCGCCGGCAGTGGGAAGCCGAAGCACGGGTACGTCGTCTCAACGACCCCTTCCCGCTGTCGGTCGAATGAGAGCGTCCCCACCCACCGCCTGGTGGTCCTCGGCGAGCCGGGGGCCGGCAAGACGATGCTGCTCATCCGGCTCCTGCTGGGCATGCTGGAACGCCGCCTGCCTGGCGGCCCGGTCCCGGTGCTGTTCCCTCTCGCTTCCTGGGACCCCCTCCAGCAGGACCTGTACACATGGATGGCCCACGAACTCGCCCAGGACCACCCCGCTCTACGCACCCCTGCCCCGGCCCTTGCCCCGCAGGCCGGTACCAGTACCCAAGCACGCGCCCTGCTCGAGCAGAGGCTGATCCTGCCCATCCTCGACGGCCTGGACGAACTCCCCCATGCCCTAGCCACTCAGGCCCTGTACGCCATCAACCAGACGCTGCCATCCGGGCAGCCGCTCGTGGTCTCCAGCCGCACCGCCGAATATCGCAACGCCCTCACCACCCCCATCGGGACCACCCTGCTATTGAACGGAGCCGCGGGCATCCGCCTGCTCCCCCTGGACCCCACGAAAGCAGCCGCCTACCTGCAGCGGGACGCCGGAAGTCCTGATAGGAAAGCCGCAGCTCGCTGGAGTCGAGTCGGCGAATCACCGGGCACCGGCACCCCCCTGTCCGAGGCGCTCAACACTCCGCTTGGACTGTTCCTGGCCCGCACCATCTACAACCCCCGCCCCGACGAACAACTCCCCGCTCTCCCCAACCCCGACGAACTCCTCGACCAAACCCGCTTCCCCACCCGCCAGCACATCGACACCCACCTGTTCACCGCCTTCATCCCCGCCGCCTACCGCCCCCACCCCGACCAGCCCACACCCTGGAACGCCCAAAAAGCCCAGCACACCCTCGACTTCCTCGCCCACCACCTCCAACACAACCTCGGCGGCACTCCCAACCTCGCCTGGTGGCAACTGCCCCGCGCTCTCCCCCACGGACGGGCGCTCATAGTGCTCGCGGCCGGGCTCATCGCCGGGCTCGCGGTCGGTCTCCTGAGCGGGCTCGGGAGCGAGGTCGGGGTCACGTTCGGGCTCGTGGCGGGGCTCTTGTCCGCAGCAGCGACTGCAGTGATCACCTCGTCCGCACGAGACCGCCCGAGTTCGGGAATCCGCTGGAGCTGGCGAAGGAAATCCTGGCTCACCTGGGGGCTCCCCCTGTGGCTCGTCTTCGGGCTCTTGTTCGGGATCGTGTACGGGATTGTCGGCAGGCCCCGGATGGCGCTCCTGCTCGGGCTCATGGGCGGGCTCCCGTTCGGGCTGCTGGGTGGGCTCAGATCCGTGCACCCCGACCTGGAAAAAGCAGTGGGACCAGGCACGGTCCTGGCACAGGACCGGCGCACCTTCTCGGTGCTCACACTCGCAGGCGGAATCACGGCCGCGCTCACGGTTGTCCTCGTGACCGCGCTCGCGCTCCCCTTCGGGTTCGGCACCGACCTCGGACTCGTATTTGAAGACGCGATCACGTACGCGATCGGGCTCGGGCTCCCGGTCGGCCTCATGCTCGCACTCGCCCGGTCGGTGTGGATGCAGTTCCTGCTGGCGCGCATCACACTTGCGGCAGCGGGGCGTGTGCCCTGGCGTTTCATGAGTTTCCTGGCCGACGCCCACGAGCGGCGAGGCGTGCTACGGCAGGCAGGAGCGGTCTACCAATTCCGCCACCTCGCAGAACACCAACCATGACCAACCAGTCCCCAGCCGCACTGCGATGCCGCGCTCAGCGGCCAGCCGCTCGCGCAGCACCGCAGCGGCCTGGTCGGCGTCGTCGAGGAAGAGCCCGAGCCTGGGGATCGCGGCCAGACGCACGTCCGGGTCGAGGTCACGGGCGAGTTCGGCGAACTGCGCGCCCCGCTCCCGCAGGAAGGCGACGGCCTGCGCCTAGCCCATCGGGGGTAGTACTCGATCTCGGTGCCGTCGTCCTCGAAGCCCCGGTCGAGGGACTCCCGGCCGATGCTGACCAGCAGCGCGACAATGGCGGCCCGGTCGGGCGTGGCGCCGTCGGCGGCCAGCTCGCACAGGAAGGGCAGGCCGGCTGCCGTGGGTGGGTACACGCTGCCCTGATGGTGAACCGCACCCCAGAAGCGGCCGAGGCCTTGCGGCGTTCCTCCGCCTCCGGGGAACGCAGCGCCCACAGCAGCTCCGGCACCTCCGCAGCCGAGCCGTGCGCATGCGTCATTCCTCTATATCAGGCAAACCCCAACACGACAGCTCAAGCGACCCGCCACCACAACTAAACCTCGCAAATCACAGCAGCCCCACTGGAAATTCCGATGGGGCTGCTTTCCACGTGTCAGATAAGTCTTCCTTCACCACGAATAGACGGATGCCGGAGACCTATCACCACAAGGAAACCTACGACTCACACAGGCGGCATGATCACGGAGTTCCGAGAACATTTGCCACCGCTTCGTGGACCTGGGTAGCGATGCGGGTTAGCTGCCTGGTCTCGTCAGCTCCGTGAGCGGCCCTTTCCATCTGCCACTCAATAAACATTGGAGCGAACCAGATGAGCTGCACGAGTCTCGACTCGATCATCTCCCCAGGCTGTGGGATCTGCGAAAGCAGCGCCACGTAAGCCTCGCCAGCATCCAGATCGAACTGTCCAGATCGAAGCTTTCCAAGGAATCCCGATTCATCGTCCCAGGCCGCATCTAGCAGCTCCAGCAACTCTTCCAAGACAACCTCCTACGGCCAGTACCCAACGATCGCTTCCGCTGGCACATTCTGCCAGATTAGCACCTCAGAGTCCTTCCTGGCATAAGCGCTATGCCTCGGACTTGACGGGAAAGGGCCATCGGAAATATCCACATAACTAAACGGAATTCGGCGCAGATCGATTGCCACCACCCCATTGCCTTGATTATATTTCCCAAAGGCGATGGCTGGATTCTTGGTTGTGGATATCCAGGGCGTCATCTTCTTTCCGGCAACGTGTGACAGTGGCGACACGCCAGCATTGCTGGGATCCCGTGCCCTCAGTCCCACCGAATGATCCTCGCCCTGGGCAAGGGCCCGGTAAACAATATTTCCGTTGGGATCCGGCCCGGAGGGACAATTGTGAACCAGGACCGGCGTGGCACCTGCGAGTACATAGTATGTGTGGAGTTCGTTGACCGTGAGGTTGTACGTCGGGAGGTGGGTGGTGTAGTTGCGGACCGTGGCCACCGTCACGGTGCCGCCGTGCGTGCCACGTAGGTGGTCGCCGATGTGGAGGTCACCGGCGTTGACCCAGCGGTGACGGGTGATGTCCCAATAGGGGTGGTGCTGAGTCGAGGTGATCGTGCTGTCGCCGTGGACCGTGTGGACGGTCAGGTCGGTGAAGTCGGTATCACCCTTGGTGACGATGGTGGCGGTGACTTTTTCCGGCTTGGTCTTCCCGGTGAGCGGGTCGCTGGCGAGAACTGTCTGACCAGTGGTGACGGCGCTGATCGCCTTCTTGGCGCCGTTGGCCATCTCAACCACTGTCGTGGCCGTGAAGGAATTGCATCCGCCGGAGCCGCTCAACAGCTTGCCGAGGGAGTTGGCCAGGGTTCCGTCGTCGAAGCGGGAGGCCAGGAATTGCCCGGCTCCCTCGGCAAGTCCGCCGGTAGCGCCACCGACGACGCCGCCGCTGACAATGGCGCTGGCGGTACCGGCTGCCGAGTGGTCGCCGTGCGGGTTCAGTGCGTTTTCGGTGAAGCTGCTGGCGGCTCCCGCGAAGGCCCCGCACTGGGTGGCAAGGGCGAACCCGACGCCTTCTTCCGCTGTGGCGCCGGAGGCCGCGTAGCACACTCCGCCTGCGACACCTCCGACGACCATACCGGCGATCTGTGCCTTGTGGTCCCACAGGTAGCCGCCAGCCTGCTTGGCGTAGCAGACCGGGTTCCAGCCGCAGTCGTCGTGACCGCCGCCACCACCACCGCCGCCACCACCACCACCACCGTAGCCGCCACCGCTTCCGTGCGCTGTGCCGCTGCTGCAGGAGCCGTGGTGGCAGCTGCCGGCGCTGGGGTTCTCCGGGTCGATTGGACCATCTGTGATGATCTGGCCGGAGCCGTCGCCCTTCGGGGTGCCGACACCGCACAGGTCGGCAGGGCACAGACCGGTGGGGTCGGAGTGGCTGACCGGGTTGTCGCCGGCGTACGCGTAGCCGCCGATTTGGTTCGGGTCGTTGGCTTCCAGGTAGGGGTCGGCGCTGATGAAGCGTCCGATTGTGGGGTCGTACTCGCGGGCGCCGAGGTTGGTGAGGTTGGTTGTGGGGTCTTTGGTGCCGCCGACGAATCCCTTGTTTCCGTACCAGGTGGTTGGTTGGGTGCCGCGCGGGTTCCCGTAGGCGTCGAAGGAACGGAAGGTGGGAGTTTGGGCGGTTTGGTCGAGTGCGAGAGAGCTCGTGCTCTGGTAGTTGCTGGTCTGGAAGCTGTAGCTGGTTCCGGAGCCGTAGCGAACGCAGGTGGTTCCGCCGGGGAGGGGGATGTATCGGGTTCCGCTGACGCTGCTGGTGCTGGGGTCGTAGGTGACGTCCTGGTCCGGCAGATAGAGGGTCTTCTTGCCGGTGGGGTCGGTCTGGATGAGCAGATTGCCGTGCGGGTCGTACTGGTACTGGCTCGGATTGGTTTGTCCGGTGGACTTCAGGGACGTGAGTTTGCCGTTGTTGTCCCAGGTGAGGGTGTCGGTGCCGGACGTGGTGATTGTGCGGGTGGTGGTGTTGCCGTCCGCGTCGTAGCCGTAGGTGGCGCCGGTCTGGGTGCCGTCGGGCAGGGTGGTGGTGGTGCCGGTCAGCGTGTCGGGCTGCTTCGTGGGGTCGGCAGACTGCCCGTAGCTGTAGGTGGTGCTTGTGTCGCCGCCTGAGCCGCCGACGGCGTGTTGGACTTGAGTTTTGCGGTTGCCGTCGTCGGTGAACGTCCAGTTGGTCCAGTACGGATTCGGACCGCCGACATTGGGGTTGGAACCGCTGGTCGTAGGCGATGCGGCGCACTGGTCGGTGGCGGTCCAGGCTTGTGTGAGCCGGTCAAGGCCGTCGTATTGGTAGCACTGGGTGTCGACGGTGGTCCCGTTGTTCTGGCTGTCGGTGGAACTGGTGATGTTGCCGACCGGATCGTAGGTGTACTTGGTGTCGTCGACAGTGGCCGGTGCCGTGTAGCGCTGGGTGTTGACCTCGGTGACGTTGCCCGTGTGATCGTCGTAGCTGTAGCCGAGGACAGCCGAGGTGGATCGCAGGCCGAGGGTCGTGCTGAGCACCCGGGAGTAGGCGTCGTAGCTGGTGGACCCGGTGTAGGTGTTCAGTCCGCCGACGGAGTTGGGCAGATCGTAGGAGTTGTAGCCGGCGTTGACGGTCTCCGCGGGCAGGCTGCCAGCCGCCGGATAGCTGATGCTCTTGGGAAGTTCGGTGTTGGAGGAGTAGGTGTAGGTGTAGGTGTAGCTTCCGGCGAGCCCGGTGACGCTGATCGGAATGGTGATCTTGGTGCCGGTGGGCTTGCCTGATTTGGTGAAGCCGGTGGTCGCGGTGGTGCTGATCAGGTTGCCGCTGCTGTCGTAGCTGCTGGCGGCGGTCTGCCGGCCGATGCTGTTCGGGACCGAGGAGTCGTCATAGGCCCAGGATGCGGAGATCGGGGCGCTGGTACTGGTGCCGTTGTAGACGGCGGTCGGGCGGCCGAGAGCGTCGTAGGTGTAGTAGAGGGTGGCGTTCTTGGCGTCCGTGGTGGACTGCAGGTGCCCGTCCGCGTCGTAGGTGTAGTGGGTCGTGCCGGTGTCCGGGTCGTCCTGCTGGTTCTTCTCCCCCAGCAGGTTGTAGCTGAAGGTGCGCTGGGCTCCGCTGGGGGAGGTGAGTGCCGAGATCTGTCCGTGGCTGCCGGAGGCGTCGTAGGTGGTGAGGGATTTGGTGAAGGTCCCGCCCGTGACTTGGTCGCCGTTCACGGTGGGCGCCGTGGTGTAGTTGTCGACCTCGGTGGTGCGCCCGCGGGCGTCGGTGACCGTGGTCGTGATCTTTCCGCCGGTCGGGGGGATGACGGTGGTGCGGTCGCCGCCGTAGATCGTCTTGGTCTGCGAGACGGTGTTGTTCAGGTGTTTGGAGACGTCAAGTGTGGGGCGTCCGTCGCCGTCGAAGGTGATGACGTCTTGGTTGGGCACGACGTTGTCGGTGGTGGCCGTGTCCAGGGTGGTGCTGGGGGTGTTGCTGCCGTCCCAGTAGGCCTGGTTGGCCTTGGTGAGCCAGCCATGGCTGTCGTAGAAGTTGTCGGTCAGCAGCCGGCCGCCCTTGGGCGTGGGTGTCTGGGTCTGGCGTTGGCGCAGCAGGGCGTCGTACAGGTCGATGGTGGCGCTGTAGGTGCCGTTGTCCAGCAGGGTGTTGGTGGTCACGGCGGTGGGGGCCGTGGCGGAGAGGTTGTAGGTGTAGGTGTAGCTGGCGGTCTGGGTGGACTTGGATCGGTTGGGCAGCCAGATGGCGGTTATCCGGCCGAGTGCGTCGTAGGTGGTGTCGGTCTCGGCGCCGTTGGGGTCGACCACCGTGGTGGGCAAGGCGCGTGTGGGGTCGAGGGTCGTGGTGGTGGCGTGGCTGAGTTGGTCGGTGGTGGTGACCTTGGTGGTCAGGCCGGCCGTGGTGGTGTAGTCGGTGTGAGCGTCGTTGCCGAGGCCGTTCCAGGCATCGGTGACGCGGCCGTAGCTGTCGAAGGCGGAGGCGGCGGCGATCTGGTAGGTGAAGGCGCCGTTGCTGTAGCCGCTGGCCTTCTCCACGATGGAGGGCTTGCCGGCGGTCGGCGGGGTGGTCTGCGGGAACGGCGGGACGGTGACGGGCCAGCTGGTGGGGTTGGTGTCGTAGAAGGTGCGGACGTCGGAGATGACGTCGGTGGGCCGGTTGACCGCGGTGGGGTAGCCGAGACCGTCGGTGGTCTGGCTGTTGCCCGTGGCGCAGGCTCCCTGGTCGGTTTCGCTCTCGGCGACCAGGCCGAGGATGTTGGCCGTGGTGTTGGCCGGCGCGTACGTCAGGGAGGTGCAGGTCTCCTGGGCGGGCTTGGAGATGTCGCCGTGGTCGTCGGTGAACAGCAGCAGGCCGGTGGTGGGGTCGTAGCCTTGGTCGACTTCCGTTGACCGCCAGGTCTCCGGGCTGGTGGAGGTGATCGCGGTGGTGGTGTAGGTGTTGGATGCGCGGACGATGTTGGCGGTCAGGTCGGGCAGGCCACTGCGGGTGCGGGTGGCGGTCGGGGCGCTGACCCAGTAGTCGTTGACGGTGGCGCTCACTACGTCGCCGCCCACGCCGTTGTAGCTGATCGCCTCGCGGGGTCGGCCGGCGAATTGGTCCTTGTCGGATGTCGAGGTCTGGGCGCCTGGGACGGTGACGTCAGAGGAAAGCGTCACGCTGACGCTGCGGGTCTTTCCGCCGGGCAGGGTGTCGCCGTCCATGCCCTGGAAGAACCGCGTGTCGGTGAGGGTCTGTCCGTCACTGGTCGACCCGGTCATGGTCTGCACTTCTGGGTAGCCGCGCCACTGGCTCCAGGTGCGGTACTTGGCCTTGACGACCTCGTTGTCGTCGTAGTGCCACGCCGGATTGCCCAGGTACTTGTAGGAGCTGACCGTGCCTGGCGACCCGCCGGTGCTGTCGTTGTCGGTGACTGATGTGACGACGAACTTGTTGAACCAGTCGAGCGTCGGGGTGGACTGGCCGGGCAGCGCCCAGTACACCGGATAGCACAAGCCGGTGTTGGTGGACGGGTCGGATACCGGTGTGCAGGACGGCGAGGAATAGGCGACGGAGATCTGGTCACCGGTCTCGGTGGTGATACCGGAGATCCGGTAGTGGACCATGTCCGGGTAGCCGTCACCGGTGTTGACACGGTTGATCAGCTTCTCGCCGGTGAAGGTGAGCGCCGGCAGCTGGATGGAGCCGCCCTCGTTGCCGGTGTGCGTGATGGAGTTCAGCCAGAGCGCTGGGGTGGTGCCGTCCCCGGGGTCGGGGAAGGACTGGCTGAGCGTGTAGGTGTCGACCGCGGCGTATGCGGAGCTCTGATAGATCTCCGTGGTGATCTTGGTCAGGCGCTCTTCCGTCCAGAACGACGGACCGTGGATGCTGCACGAGGCGCCCTGAGCACAGTTGAGGTCGTAGGGGACGTCGGGCCAGTTGGCGGTGTTGGACGAGATCGGATCACAGCTGCTCGCCACGCAGCGGTCGCCGGCGGTGAACTGGATGCGTTGCGGGGCGCTCGCGCTGTAGGCGTGCCCGTCGGTGAAGCCGTAGTCGACGTGGTCGAGGTAGCCCCCGCGGGTGTATGCGACGCCGGTGGTGCCGTTGTCGGCGCCGTAGTAGTTGGTCTCCGTTTTGTAGTAGTAGGCCTCGGCGGTGCCGTTGGCGGCCTTGACGTAGTCGAGGTTCCAGCTCCACGCCTGCAGGCAGGAGGCCTGCGAGAAGGTGGCGTTGTAGCAGGGATCACCGCTGTGGGCGCCGTAGACGGGGACGGTCCAGGCAGAGTTCGTGGTGGCATTGCCCGTCGCCCAGCCCGGGAGGCGGTTCAGGCCGAAGAAGTACTGCGTGCCGTCGGTGGTGGTGATCTTCCAGTAGTCGCCGTCGTAGGTGCCGTTGTTGCCGCCGGTGAGGAGCTCGACCTTCTCGTTCTCGTCGTTGGACAACCGCCACCCGGTCGGCGTGGAGGTGTCGTGGACGATGTCGGCTGATTGGGAGCCGAAGGTGACGTGCAGGACCTGGCCCAGCCAGCAGTTGTCCTGCACCTTGGGTGCGGTTCCGGCCGGGTCGTCGGCGCAGGGAATGTAGGCGCGTGTGACCGAGCCCGGGGACATGCTCCAGCCGTCCCCGATCCAGGAGGACTGGTTACTGGTGGCTGCGGTTTCGCCGTCGACCGACTGGGAGTCGTAGTTGAGCGACAGCTTCGGATCCAGGCCACCCGCCGAGGGAGGGCCCGTGATCGGGTAGGAGTAGGTGAAGTCGCCGCTGGAACCGCCGGCCGTCCAGGAGCCGGAAGGATGCAGGGGGGTGGCCGAGTAGTCGCCGGTACCGCCGGAGGTGCTGGAGGTGGCGGCGAGAACCATCGTGCTCTGCGCCGCCGACGTCGCCGAGGGAGCGGCGGTTGTTGCGCTGTGGGCAGATGCCGACCCGCGGGAGGGAAGGCGGACGATGCCGGTGACGGTGTTCGAGCGCGGGCTGTTGGCGCCGTGCAGGGGGCTTTGCACGCGGCACGCTGCCCGGGACGGTGTGGTCAGTGCGCACGCAGGCATTTGGACCAGCCGCAGCCGCGAGGCCCAGTTCCCGCCATAAGCGGCCTTGAACTTGGCGTAGTTGACGGACAGCGAGACCGTGCCGCTGCCGGTGACCGCCCGTGGCGTGACAGTCATGAGCACGCCGTCGACACCCGCCCGTGCCGCCGCGGCGTGGTCCAGCACATGGACAGCTATCTGTCCCGTGGTCCCCGACGCGCGGGTAGTGCTCCTCTTCTTCGAGGACGCAGACGCCGGCGCGGTAGCAGCTACCGAGACCGGCAGGGTTCCCGCCCGCGCACCGGCCGTGGTTGGTGTCGACGCCGCAGGTGAGGTCTTGCCTCCCGGGGTGCCCAGCGTGGCCACGCCCGTTGCGGCTGCGGGCCATGCCGTAGGGGCCGGCCGCCACCGGTTCTTTGACGTCTGGTCGCGCAGGGCCACGACGTGCTTCGGCACCCGGTGGACGGGGACCGATGCCACCGCTGAGGTATGCGGGGCAGGTGGCGCCGTCGTCGTCGCGGCCTGAGCGGGCGCAGCGACGGCCGTCGCGATCACGGCAAGCGAGGCAGCCTGTGAAGTCAGCCGCCGAATCGGTGGCAGGAGCCTGCGTATCCGGTGACCTACGGGCCCGCGACCACTCCAGATGCCCACTGCCCCACCCCTTCGAAGATCACAGAAGTCCGGCAGAACATAGAGCGCTCACCATGAACGCACCAAGCGTCGTTACTTTTTATTTGCACATGACGCGCCGAAAAAGGTCTCAAACGCTTCGAATTCGCGCCACAACGTTCGCACGATGTTCACGTGCACCATGAAGAGGTTATTTAACTGTCAAGTTGCTGCCAGGTGACACCTGTCAAATCGTCATTTACTGCTGGAAGACGGTGGCTTCCGCCTCTCGCCGGTGGTGGAGGAACCGTTTGATCACGCTTACCGTGCACACACGCATGCATCTGAGATGGGGGGACGGCGTCCGCACCAGCTTGGCGCGTCCGAATGCGTGCTTGCCTGCCAACCGATCGGGATGCCAGCGCATGCTGGTGGCGCCAAGGGCCCAACTGGCTGTCCGGGGAAGAGCGCGGTATCACGATGCGGATACTCGCGGCATGACCTCACGGGCCCGTCGGGCGGCACGTGCGGCCGTACTCCTCCTGACGTCGAACGGAGAGTCGTGACCGCACCACCTCAACCGACGGGCCATCGGCTCAGAGGCGCCATCGCTCTGGTTGCCCTCACCGCCTTGTCAGCCGTCGGCCTGGCGGCGCCCGCCGACGCAGTCACCACTGCGTCGCCCGCCCATCCCACTCAGCCGTCCGCGGCCGCGTCCCCGACCTCTCATCCTGCGGCGCGTGACCGCGCCAAGTCGTCGACGTCGCCGACCACCGCGGCAGAGCGCCGGGCGAAGGCGACCGGCAAGCCTGTCGTCATACCGCAGCTCACCACGGCGACGCAGCAGATTGCAGCCAGTCCCAAGGGCGGCCTCATCCTCACCGAGAGCGCAGCGCCGGTAAGGGTGTACCGGCAGGGACGCTGGATCCCCATCGACACGACGCTCCATGCCAACGCGAACGGAACCTACAGCCCGGCTGCAGTCGCGACCGACCTCTATCTGTCGGGCGGAGGACGCACCCCGCTGGCCACCGTCATCAGCGACGGACGCACGTTCTCCCTCTCTTGGCCCACGGCGCTGCCGAAGCCAGAAGCGAGCGGGGACACCCTGACGTACGCGAACGTCATGGCGGGTGTGGACCTCAAGGTGACAGCCGACCAGCTGGGCGGTTTCCGCGAAGTCCTCGTCGTCAAGAGCGCTCAGGCTGCCGCCAACCCTGCGCTGGCGAAGCTCAACCTCGCCACCAGTGCCCCCGGGCTTTCCCTGAGCGCTGACAAGGCCGACAACCTGACCGCCCGCGACAATCACGGGCAGCCGGTGTTCTTCGCCCCCACCCCGATCATGTGGGACTCCTCCACCGCACACAGCACTGCTGCGTCGGCCGAACCGCGTACGAAGTCTCTCGCCGCGCCCTCCCCTGTGACGGCTGCCGCGGGAGCGCATCGCGCGCGCATCGCCGCCCGGGTGGTGGGAAGACACACCATCGCCTTGACGCCCGACCGGGCCATGCTCACCAGCAAGTCCACCCACTATCCCCTGTACATAGACCCGAACTGGGATACGTGGACCGGCAAGAAGCCCGGGTACTTCGAGGCACAGCAGGGCTGCCCGTCCTCAGCGAACTCATACGACAACACCACCTACGAACCCACCGGTGACGGCGTGGGCTACAACGGGTGGAGCGGCTGCATCGGCATCGAAGAAACCTACCTCCAGTTCACCCTCTCGAGCACGATCTACAAAACCGACATCTCCTCCGCCACTCTCAAGGCCACGGAGTCCGCAACCGCATCCGGCTCACTCAGCGCCGACGTGAGTGCGCACCTGGCGAGTTCAACGATCGGCAGCGGATCCGACTGGAACAACAAGCCCAGCTTGGGATCCGCCTTGGACACCCACTCAGTGGGCCCGGTCACCAGCAGCAGCAACCCCAGTGTCGGATTCAATGTGAAGTCCGCCGTCACCGGCGCCAAGCGCGGCGCCACACTCACATTCGCTCTCACCGGAGACGAGAGCAGCAGCGGGAGCGACTACTTCAAGCGGTTCTTCGTCAGCGGCACCTACGCGCCCACCCTGGTCGTGCTGTTCAACGCCGCTCCCCAGGTGGCCAGCGCCTACACCAGCCCCGGTACCACCTGCTCGGCCGCAGCGCCCTTCTCCACCATCGGCAACACCGCCATCACGCTGAAGGCCAAACTCACCGACTCCGATCCCGGACAGACACTCACCGCACATTTCGCCTACTCCCACTACAACGGCTCCCAGATCGCCTCCTCCATACCCACGCAGACGACCACCAACGGCGGCGTACTGTCCTGGAACATCGGCACCCTCGGCTCGGGCCAGTACACGTGGACCGTCTACGCCAACGACGGCATCGACAACTCCTCGACGACCACCTGTCATTTCACTGTGGACGTCACCGCCCCCAACCAGCCCGTACTCTCCTCTTCGGTCTTCCCCACCACGGACCAGCAGCCAGGCGCCACCAATCCGGCGCGCACCGCGGGGGGTACCGGCGACTTCACCTTTAACCCCAACGGCAGCACCGACGTCGCCAAGTACGCCTACTCCTGGGGATACGCTCCGCCCACTGTCAATCCGCCCCTGACGGTCACGGCCGCCGGCGGCAGCGCGCCGACACAAGCCACCCTCACTCCACCGTCCACCGGACTGAACGTCCTGTACGTTCGCTCGATCGACTCCGCAGGAAACATCTCCGGCACCGTCGGAGAACTGGATGTGTGGACGCAGTACACGCTCACTGCGGTATCCGCCGACGGCGACTACAACAACGACGGCGCGCCAGACATCATCGGCGTCGGCGCCTCAACCAACCCCGGTCTGTGGCTGTACGAAGGCAACGCCGACGCCAGCAACAATCCCAACGGCACGCTGGCTGCGCCCTTGCAGATCGGCGACAAGGGAACCGTGGGCGGTACCGGCAAGCCCTCCGACTGGAACGGGGCCCTGATCACCCACGGGCAGTTCACCGGCATCTCCGGCAACCAAGACCTGCTCGCCCGCACCGCCGACGGCGCCGTCACCGTATACCCCGGCACCGGAGACAGCGGAGACGATTCCACCTTCAACCCATCCGCTCAGACGTCGCAGCCGCTCAATGTCACGATCGCCAGCGTCGACGGGACAACCACTCCCCAGCAGGACTGGTTCCAAGACCAACAAGTCGTCGCAACCGGCGCGCTCAACGTCAACGGCAGCGGAGCCTGGCTGGACCCGAACAATCAAGGGCTCAGTCCTGATCTGTGGGCCATCCAGGGCGACGCCCTCGGCTACTACCACTCAACCACCACGGCCGCCACGTACAACCCCTTCACCGTCATTTCCGCCAGCGGCTGGGAGAACAAGAGCATCATCGACGCGGGGGTCGTCAACGGCTACCCCGCGCTCTGGTCGCGAGACAACAGCACCGGCGAGCTGGACCTCTGGACGACCACCGACGCCAACGTTCCGGCCGGCTCCCCTACGAGCACCAAAAAAACCCTTGCCACCAGCGGGTTCTCCACCAGCGACTACAGCATGCTGGCAAGCGCAGGAGACAACGGCCCGGGCGGCTGCCCTGAACTGTGGGGCGTTGCCGCCACCACCGGTGAGATGACGTTCATCCCCTGCAGCTCGCCGACAGCGCTTGCCGCTACGTCCGACGCGAAAGCGAAGGCTTCCGGGATCCAGGCCCTGGACACGACCACCACCACGGCGTTCAATCACGGCAATGTGATCGCCCAGCTCGCCGGGGACTTCAACGGCGACCGCAGAAGCGACGTCGCCCATCTCTACGACTACGGCAGCGGCCACCTCGCCCTCGAGGTCGAACCGTCCGATGCCAACGGCGACGGCGGTTTCGGGCAGTCCTACCTCGCCTGGGACGGGCCCTTGGCCGGTGCCAACACCAACCACATCTACGCAGCAGCCGGCGACTTCAACGGCGACGGCAAAACCGACATCGCACTCTTCTACAACTACACCGACAACAACGGCGCTCACGATGAGATCCAGACCCTCACCGCCGACGCCTCCGGGGACGGCAGGTTCGCAGCCCCGGTCTCCATCTGGAACAGCACCAATTTCGGTCCCGGAACCCAGATGATGACGGCCGGCGACTTCAACGGCGACGGCAAAACCGACATCGCCCTCTTCTACGCATACGCTGACGTCAACGGCCACGTCGCGGTGTTCACGCTGCAGGCACACGCCAACGGTGACGGCGGATTCGCCGCAACACCGGTCTCTGCGTGGTCCAGCACCTATTTCGGCCCCGGAACCCAGATGATGGCAGCCGGCGACTTCAACGGCGACGGCAAAACCGACATCGCCCTCTTCTACGCATACGCTGACGTCAACGGCCATGTAGGGCTCTTCACCATGACCGCCGACAGCAACGGCGACGGCGGCCTCGGTAACCCCACATCCATCTGGTCGAGCACGAACTGGGGGCCCAACACCAAATGGATGGCGGCCGGCGACTTCAACGGCGACGGCAAAACCGACATCGCACTCTTCTACAACTACACCGCCAACAATAGTTACGACGTCGCCATCTTCACCCTCAACGGGCAGGCAGGCGCCGCCCCCAGCAGCGTCTGGTCCAACACCGACTGGGGGCCCAACAGCCAGTACCTGGTCGCAGGCGACTTCAACGGAGACGGCAAAGACGACCTGGGCTTCTACTACGACTACGTCGCTCAAGCCCCGGCTCTGTTCACGCTGACGGCCGACGCCAGCGGCGACGGCGGCTTCGCCGCCCCCGTCCTCCGCTCCACAGGCCTGTAGGCAGCAGCGCCCGGTGTGGAGCCGGCCCCACAGGTCATCGCCCCCCACACCGGGCGCCTCCCCAACGCCAGCATCCCCCTGCCCCCCGGCAGGATTCAGGAGAAGCATCGTGCCCAGCCAGCGACGCATGCGCGCCGCCCTCATCAGTGCCATCGCGATCGCCGCCGGTCTCACCACCGGCCCCGCCATCGCCGACACCAGCCCTGCAGTGACCGCCAGCCTCCCGCAGAGCATCGACATCGCCGGCACTCCAGGCGACATGACCGTGACGGTCACCAACCCGCCCGCCACCGACGCCTTCATCCGGCTCTACTTCCCCGGCGGCACCACCGGCCTGACCATCACCGACACCAACGGCACCGTGCTGCCCGCCACCCCGGTGACCGGCAACACCACCGCCACCTACGTGGACGTGGACCGGGCCGACAGCAACAACAACGGCATCCCCGGCGCCCCACTACAAGCCGGCGACATCACCCTGCACATCTCCGCCACCTACCCCGCCTACGGCGCTGAGATGCAAGCCGAACTCATCGACGGGGCAACCGGCCACACCCTCTACGTGGCGACACGCCCCATCCCGGCGATCACGGTCAACGAACCCGACCTGCGCCATGCCACCGAAGTGGACTCCAACCCCTACCCGCTCATGCAAGGCCAGCCGGCCCACTACCCACTCGACGTCAAGCTACCCATGCTCGCGCCGCCCGCCGAGTCCCGCACCACGCTGACCTTCTCAGCCGCCCAGCTCACCGCCGGCGGATA
>NZ_JBIATN010000056.1:0-33625 GCF_042891825.1 Streptomyces sp. NPDC001852 | reverse complement strand
TGGGGGGGGCGCGGGGGGCCCCCCGGCCGCGCGGGGGGGGCGCGGGGGGGGGGGGGGGGGGGGGTTTGCCCCCCCCCCGGGGGGGGGGGGTGTGGGTGGGGGGGGGGGGGGGGGGGGGGCCAACGTCTGCCGACGTCCCCGCCCTGCTCCGGGATGGTTCGGAGCGCAAAGGGGGCTCAGAAGAGCAGGCCGCCGGTGTACGGGGCTTTCTGCGACTGGTCGACCTTGGCCGTGTTGCAGGCGGCGTAGTGCGAGTTCGGCGCGATGGTCGCGGCGCCGCCGATGGCGGCGCCGACGGCGCCGTTGGACCAGGGCGCGACGCAGCGCAGGTCGACGAGCGTGCCGTTGGAGATGACGGCGCCCTGCTGCGGGGCGTTCACGACAACCGGGGACGACGAGAAGCCGTTGCCACCGGTGACCGTCGTGCAGTTGTCGGCTGCGGCAGTGCCGGCGGTCGCGAGGACGACGCCCGCGGCGAGGGCGGAGATGGCCGTAACCTTGTTACGCATGGAGTGTCCTTTCCGGACTGCGAGGGTGTTCACCTGCTCGGAATGACTCGAAGCAGGGGTCAGAAGAACAGGCCGCCCTGGTAACCGGCCTTCTGCGACTGGTCGACAGCCGCGGTGTTGCAGGCGGCGTAGTGCGAGTTCGGCGCGATGGTCGCGGCGCCGCCGAGGACGCCGACGGCACCGTTCGACCACGCCGCGATGCAGCGGCCGTCGATGAGCGAGCCGTTGACGACGACCACGCCCTGCTGGGGGGCGTTCACGACGACCGGAGACTCCGAAAAGCCGCCACCGCCAGTGACGTTGGTCGTGTTCGAGTGGGCGGAGGCAAGGCCAGCGCTGCCGCAGAGCGCGCTAAGGGCGAGTGCAGTGACGACCGCGAACTTCCTGGTCAACTCGGTTCCTTCCTGGATTCACGGTAAGCCGCGCTTACATAGCAAGAAACCGAAATATGTGGCGAAAAGTCACGCGGACAACGCTCATTAGGAGCGGATTCCACCGGATGGCGGAACGATTCCTTCCACCCATTACCCCGACCGTATGCACCGGAATAGCGCCCGGCGTGCGTCCGGCCCACTGGCAAGGAGGAGTCCAGTGGGCCGGACAGGCTTGAGGCGTATTTCCCCGGCGCGCATCGGGCGCCGGTCGGGGCGGAGCCACCGGTCCGGCTGCGGCTTCTGGGCCTGCGGCGCAGAAGCGCCGGACGAGGGTCTTGCCAGGCGTCCACCGGGACCCGTCCCGCGGCCCTGCGGCGTCGGCCGCGGGTCAGGGCCTCCCGGAGGACCAGAACCGGATCAGAGTGTCGGAATTCCGGTCCCGTCTCTGTCTCGCGGACAGAGGGGAGCACATGGCAGCGAAAGAATGGTGTACGGGAGGACTTCCGCCACGCCGACTCCTGGGGTTTTCCGTGTCACCCCTGGTTGAACAGGCCGCCGATACCGGCGCTGGTCGGCCCGTTCAGCGGGTGGACCTGCACGGAGCCGGTGCCGAGCGGGTTCTTCACCGGAATGGCGGGCTTCTTGTTGGTGGCGCGGCCCATACCGTCCAGGTACACGCCGGAGACCTTCGCCGCCTTGTTCTTGCCGGTCACCGTCGACGCCTGGTTCTCGTCGAACGCGCTGCCCTTGGTGAGGTTGCCCTGCTTGGCCACCCGCATCACCGTGTCGGCCGCGGGCACGAGGGCCGGCGTCACCTCGGTCTGGGACATGAGGCCGAGCGGGCCGGTGTTTTCGTGGACAGGAGCCTTGGTGGCGGCCGACGCCGCCACCGCGGAACCACCCACAAGACCCGCACCAATGGCCAACGCCGCAGTGGTGAAAACTGCCTTCTTCATGATTCACCTCACTTGAAGTTACCTCTGATCCGACAGATGCAGAACATAGCAGTCCACAGTCCGTCGAAAGCGAGGCGCTACTCCATACGCGTGAATGAAAAGGGAGTGAAGAAGCGCATTACTCCGCATTCCCTGGAGTTATTCACATGTGGTCGGCGAATAGATTGATCGTAAAAGAAAACTATGACACCACGTCTTTGCGGGCGAATCCCCGGAAGGCCAGGGCGAACAGCACCAGCGCGTAGGTCACGGAGATCGCGGTGCCCTGGATCACGCCGGACCACTCCGGGTGCGGCTGGACGGCGTCGGCCCAGGCGAACTGCCAGTGCGCGGGCAGGAAGTCGCGCCAGTGGCCGAGCGCGGTGACGGCGTCCAGGACGTTGCCGACGATGGTCAGACCGACCGCGCCGCCGACCGCGCCGAGCGGGGCGTCGGTCTTCGTCGACAGCCAGAACGCGAGACCGGCGGTGACCAGTTGGGACACGAAGATGTACGCCACGGTCAGCGCGAGACGCTGCACCGCCGTGCCGGTGTCCAGCGCACCGCCCGTGGGTATCTGCAGCGGACCCCAGCCGTAGGCGGCCGTACCGGCCGCGAGGGCGACCACCGGGAGCAGGATCATGGCGGCGAGGCTGAGCCCGAGCGCCACGGCCAGCTTGGACCACAGCAGCCGGGCCCGGGGCACGGGCGCGGCCAGCAGATAGCGCAGGGAGGACCAGCTCGCCTCCGAGGCGACGGTGTCCCCGCAGAACAGGGCGACCGGGATCACCAGCAGGAAGCCGGCCGACACGAACAGGTTCACGGCGGCGAAGTTGGCGCCGGACGCGGTGGCCGTGTCCATCAGGGTGATCCGGCCGTCGCGGCTCGACGGGTCGCCGCCGATCGCGAAGGCGATCAGCAGCACGAACGGCAGCAGGCCGAGGACCGCGCCCATGACCAGGGTGCGGCGCCGCTTGAGCTGACGGATCAGCTCCACCCGCAGGGGCAGGGTGTGCCCCGTCCGATAACCGGAGGCGACCTCGTTGAGCGTGCTCATGCAGAACCTCCGATCAGGGTGAGGAAGGCGTCTTCCAGGCGGCGGTGCGGCCCGACCGAGGCGACGGGCACCTCGAGGCGCACCAACTCCACGACCAGCCGCTCGGCCGTGCCGCCGGTCTCCAGCCGGACCAGCAGCCCGTCGTCGGTGCGGACGGCGGAGGCGACGCCCGGCAGCGCGGCCACCTTCTCCACGACCGGCTCCTCCACGGGCGTGGCGGTGCCGACCAGCAGTGTGTCGCCGGAGCCGACGATCTCGCCGACGGGACCGGCCTGGACGAGCCGGCCGCGGTCCATCACCACCAGGTGGGTGCAGGACTGTTCGACCTCGGCGAGGAGATGGCTGGAGACGATCACCGTGCGCCCGCCGGCCGCGTAGCGGATCATCACCTCGCGCATCTCGCGTATCTGGGGCGGGTCCAGGCCGTTGGTGGGCTCGTCGAGGATGAGCAGGTCGGGCAGGCCGAGCATGGCCTGGGCGATGGCGAGGCGCTGGCGCATGCCCTGCGAGTAGGTGCGCACCGCGCGGGCGAGGGCGTCGCCGAGCCCGGCGATCTCCAGGGCCTCCTCCAGGTGGGCGTCCTGGGGCGGGCGGCCGGTGGCCCGCCAGTACAGCTCCAGGTTCTCCCGGCCGGACAGGTGCGGCAGGAAGCCCGCGCCCTCCACGAAGGCGCCGACCCTCGACAGCACGGGTGCGCCGGGCCGGATCGCGTGGCCGAAGACGCGGATCTCGCCGTCGTCCGGGGTGATCAGGCCCATGAGCATGCGCAGGGTGGTGGTCTTGCCCGCGCCGTTGGGTCCGAGCAGGCCGAGCACCTGGCCCTTCTCCACCTTGAAGGACAGCTCGCGCACCGCGTACCGGTCTGCGGACTTCGCGTACCGCTTGCTCAAGTCCCTGATGACGAGCGGGACTTCGGCCAGCTCGGGGTCGGGCGCGGGGGTCGCCGTACGGCGGCGGGCCGTGAGCAGCAGGGCGAGCGCAACCGCCGCGCCGGCCACCGGCAGCCACCAGACCCAGGCGGGCAGGGACGCCGCGGCGGTGGTGACGGCAGGCGCCGTCGGCACGCTCAGCGCTCCCTCGATGGAGACGGTGTAGGTGGCCGGGGCGGCCGGTGAGGCGTAGCCGAGGTCGGTGGAGGCGAGGACCAGGCGGAGCCGGTGGCCCTTCTGCACCTGGTGGTCGATGGCCGGCAGGGTGACGGTGACGTCCTTGCCGGCCCGGGCGCCGGTCACCCGGAAGGGGGCGACGAGCTGGGCGGGCAGCACCTGCCGGGTGCCGCCGGGTCCGACGTCGTAGACCTTGCCGAAGAGGACGGCGTCGTCGCTGGTCGAGGTGATGTGGACGGTCGCGGTCGGGGTGCCGGTGATCTGCAGGTCGTGGCCGAGCGGGGCGGAGTCGAACTTCGCGTACTGGCCGGGGAAGTCGAGGGAGACGCCGAGGCCGAGCGCGGACAACTGGCCGAGGCCGCCGGACCCGCCGAGGCCGGGCAGGGCGGAGACACCGGGCGGGCTGGCACCGGCCGGGTTGGTGACGTGCTGGGGGCCGCCGGTCAGGCGGATGGCGCGCGGGTGGTCGCGCAGGCCGGGGTAGGTGCCGGCGGTCGCGCCGCGCAACTGGGCGGTGCCGTCGGTGGAGTTGACGCCTCCGGTGCGGGTGGTCCGGAAGGCCGGACCGGTGTCGGCCGCGGCGTCGCCCTTCAGATAGCGGTCGAACCACGCACGCACGCGTGCCTGGACCCGGCCGGACTCCATGTCCCCGCCGTCATGGCCGCCCGCGATCCAGTCGACGTCGACGGGAGCGCCGTTCGCCCGGATCGCCTTCTGGGCGGCGTCGGACTGGCCGAGGGTGAACAGGGAGTCCGTCTGGCCCTGGAGCAGCAGCGTGGGCACCTTGATGCGGCCGCCGACGGCCGACGGCGAACGCTGCTGAAGCAGCCGGCGGGCGGCCGCGTCCGGGGTGCCGGACTCGGCGACCCTGTCGTACATCCGGCACAGCGCGGGCTCGAAGCGGGCGCAGCCGCCGCCGAGGTTGAGGAAGACGCCGGCCCACAGCTTCTTGAACACGCCACTGGGGAACAGGGCGTCCGCGAGGTTCCAGTAGGTGATGGCCGGGGCGATGGCGTCGACCCGGTGGTCGTACCCGGCGGTGAGCAGGGAGATCGCGCCGCCGTAGGAGCCGCCGGCCATGCCCACGCGCGGGTCGCCGGGCTTGTCGAGCTGTACTTCGGGCCGCTTCGCCAGCCAGTCGATGAGCCGGGAGGCGTCGGCGACCTCGCCCTTCGGGTCGTTGAGCCCGATCTTCCCGGTGGACCTGCCGAAGCCGCGCGCGGACCAGGTCAGGACCGCGTACCCGTCCCGGGCGAGGTCCTCGGCCTGCCGGCGCGTGTCGTCCTTGCTGCCGCCGAAGCCGTGCGCCAGCAGGACGGCGGGGTGGCGGCCGGCGCCGGCCGGGGTGAAGAACGAGGTGTCCAGGCGGACCCCGTCGACCGCCATGACCTGGTCGGTCCTGTGCACCGGGGGTGTGTCACCGGATGCGGCGGCCGTCCACGTCCCGGCACCGGCGAGCACCACGACGGCGGCCGCGGCGGCGACGAGCCGGCGCGGCCCCTTGAGCAGCCCTCGCAGTGAGGGCACGCGCTGCCTCATCCGCCCCCGGAGGGGCGCCCCGGCCGAGGGCGGGCGAAGATCCATGCCTCAACGGTACGGGCCGCCACTGACAGCCGTTGACGCCGCTGGGCTGAACCCCCCGCCCTCCCGGAGGAGGACGGGGGGTGCCCGGCGTACACCAGGGGCGGTACGACGGCCCGGTCCAGCGCGGTTGGGATGCGTCACCGTTGCCTGGTGCGGGCGGCCGGTGGCTGGCCGCGCGGTTCCCCGCGCCCCTGGGCCCTGCCGGCCGCGCCACTCGCAGTCTCAGGCAGCCGCCTGTTCCTCCTCGGCCAGTCGGACGTCCTCCGGCAGGGACACCAGCCAGCGGGTCTCGCGGCGCGGGCGGAGGTAGAAGGCCCAGTAGAGGGTGGCGACGGCGGTGATGCCGCCGGTCCACCACAGGTACGACGGGTCCTGCTCGACCAGGATGTAGAGGAGGACGGCGATCAGCAGGACCGGCATGGCCGGCCACAGCGGCATCCGCCAGGCCTTCTTGGTGCCGTGCGCGCCGCGCCGGGACAGCAGCGCGGCGATGGCGACCAGCAGGTACAGGCCGGTGACGGCGACGCCGGTGACGCCGTAAAGGGTGTCCAGGTTGACGAAGCAGAGGACGGCACCGGGGACGCCGACGACGAGGGTGGCGACCCAGGGGGAGCCGAACCGGCCGAGCTTGGCGAGGGCGTTGTTGACCGGCTGGGGCCAGGCCTTGTCGCGGGCGGAGGCGAACAGGACGCGGGAGTTCTGGATGACCATGACGATGCCCGCGTTGATGATCGCGAGCGCGACGCACAGGCTGACGAAGGTGCCGACGGCGGAGTTGCTCCAGGCGATGACCATGCTGGAGATGTCGCCGCCGGTCAGGGTCTTGAGGTCACCGGCGCCGAGGGTGATCGCCACGACCGGGACCAGGATGACGACGCTGGAGATGGCGAGGGTGGCGAGGACGGTACGGGCGACACTGCGGCGCGGGTTCTCCAGCTCCTCGGAGAGGTAGATGGCGGTGGAGAAGCCCTGGGTGGCGAAGAGGGCGATGGCGAGCCCGGAGAGGACCATCATGGCCGTGACCGGGTTGACGTGCGCGTGGTCGCCGGCCACCTGGAGCGAGCTGACGAGGCTGCCCGCGCCGCGGTGGGAGTGGGTGAAGCCGAGCATCGCGACGACACCGGCGGCGACGACCTCCAGGACCAGGAAGACGCCGGTGATCCAGGCGTTGGCGCGCAGGTCCAGCAGGCCGGCGAGGGTGGCCGCGATCATCACGCCGGCGCCCGTCATGGAGGGGTCGAGGTGGACGACCGGGGCGAGGTAGTCGGCGGTGCCCATGGCGATGACCGGGGGGACGATCATCACGACGAGCAGCGACATCACGAAGGCCAGCCAGCCGGCGAGCCGCCCGGCGAGGGTGGAGACGATGGCGTACTCGCCGCCCGCGCTGGGGATGAGGGTGCCCAGCTCCGAGTAGCAGAAGGCCACGGGGATACAGAGCAGTGCGCCGATGGCGAGACAGAGCGCCGTCGCCGTGCCCAGGCTGGAGAACAGGTCGGGCACGATCACGAAGAGCGTGGAGGCGGGCGTGACGCAGGACAGCGTCAGGAGGGTGCCGCCGACGACACCGATGGAACGCTTGAGCCCCGGGGACTGGGCCGTCGCGGGGTCGACCACGGACTTCTGGAGCGTGTCGGTCATACGGCGGTTCCGATCGACTTGAGCGGGTGAGGGTGGGGGACGGGAGCGCTATCGCCTCCGGCGGATCGTCGTGCTTCGTGTTGTCCGCTCCCGGCGCTGCTTAGGGAACCCCGACGAAAACCGCCGCGTCAATGGGTGTTCACCTACGGAATCCGCAGCATAAACGCGATCAACAACTGATTCACGCGTCAACGCTCCACATACACCGGCCCTTGCACCCGTACGAGAATCGCAGGAGCCGGACGCAAAAAAATAGGGCCGTCCGTATAACGGACGGCCCTGTCGGTCGGTCAGTGGTTGCGCGGGAAGCCCAGGTCCACGCCCGCCGGGGCGTCGGCCGGGTCGGGCCAGCGCGTGGTGACGACCTTGCCGCGGGTGTAGAAGTGCGTGCCGTCGTTGCCGTAGATGTGGTGGTCGCCGAAGAGCGAGTCCTTCCAGCCGCCGAAGGAGTGGTAGCCGACGGGGACCGGGATCGGCACGTTCACGCCGACCATGCCCGCCTCGATCTCCAGCTGGAAGCGCCGGGCCGCGCCGCCGTCCCGGGTGAAGATCGCGGTGCCGTTGCCGAACGGCGAGGCGTTGATGAGCGCCACGCCCTCGTCGTAGGTGTCCACGCGCAGCACGCACAGCACCGGGCCGAAGATCTCGTCCTGGTACGCCTTCGCGGTGGTCGGCACCTTGTCGAGCAGCGAGATGCCGATCCAGTGGCCGTCCTCGAAGCCCTCGACGGTGTAACCGGTGCCGTCGAGCACCACCTCGGCGCCCTCGTCGGCGGCGCCCGCCACGTAGGACGCCACCTTGTCGCGGTGGGCGGCGGTGATCAGCGGGCCCATCTCGGAGGCCGGGTCGTTGCCCGGACCGATCTTGATCTTCTCGGCGCGCTCGCGGATCTTCTCCACCAGCGTGTCGCCGATCGCGCCGACCGCCACGACGGCCGAGATGGCCATGCAGCGCTCGCCCGCCGAGCCGTAGGCCGCCGAGACCGCCGCGTCGGCGGCCGCGTCCAGGTCGGCGTCCGGCAGGACCAGCATGTGGTTCTTGGCGCCGCCCAGGGCCTGCACCCGCTTGCCGTTGGCGGCGGCCGTGGTGTGGATGTAGCGGGCGATGGGGGTGGAGCCGACGAACGACACCGCCTTGACGTCCGGGTGCTCCAGCAGCCGGTCGACGGCCACCTTGTCACCGTGCACGACGTTGAAGACGCCGTCCGGCAGACCGGCCTCCGCGAGCAGCTCGGCGATCCTGATCGACGCCGACGGGTCCTTCTCGCTCGGCTTCAGCACGAAGGTGTTGCCGCACGCGATGGCGATCGGGAACATCCACATCGGGACCATCGCCGGGAAGTTGAACGGCGTGATGCCGGCGACGACACCGAGCGGCTGGCGGATCGCGGCCACGTCGACGCGGGTGGCGACCTGTGTGGACAGCTCGCCCTTCAGCTGGACGTTGATGCCGCAGGCCAGGTCGACGATCTCCAGACCGCGCGCCACCTCGCCGAGCGCGTCGGAGTGCACCTTGCCGTGCTCGGCGGTGATCAGCTCGGCGATCTCGTCGCGGTGCGCGTCGAGCAGCGCCCGGAACTTGAACAGGATCGAGGTCCGCTGGGCCAGCGAGGACTGGCCCCAGGTCAGATAGGCGTCCTTGGCCGCCGCTACGGCCGCGTCCACCTCCTCGACCGACGCGAACGCGACCTTCGTGGTGACCGCGCCGGTCGCCGGGTCGGTGACCGGCCCGTACGTGCCCGACGCGCCTTCGACGGTCTTCCCGCCGATCCAGTGGTTGACGATCTTCGTCATGCCCAGAGACTCCTTATTACAGATGGCGGCGTCGGGTCGAGACGTGCCGTTCGTACAGCTCTCGTGCCTTGACCGCGGACGGTCGGGTCGCGGTCTCGGCCACAGGAACATCCCACCAGGCCTGCGCCGGAGGCGCGCCCGACACAGTGTCGGACGTTTCGGTCTCCACGTAGACACATGTAGGAGTGTCGGCGGCCCGCGCCTCGGCGAGCGCCTCGCGCAGCTCCCGCACGGTCTTCGCGCGCAGCACCCGCATGCCCAGGCTTGCCGCGTTGGCCGCGAGGTCGACGGGCAGCGGGGCGCCCGTGAAGGTGCCGTCCTGGGCCTGGAAGCGATAGGCGGTGCCGAACCGCTCGCCGCCGACCGACTCCGAGAGCCCGCCGATGGACGCGTACCCGTGGTTCTGCACCAGCAGGATCTTGATCGCGACGCCCTCCTGCACGGCCGTCACGATCTCCGTCGGCATCATCAGATACGTGCCGTCGCCGACCAGCGCCCACACGTTCCGCTCCGGCGCGGCGAGCTTCACCCCGAGCGCGGCCGGGATCTCGTAGCCCATGCAGGAGTAGCCGTACTCCAGGTGGTACTGGTCCACCGACCGCGCCCGCCACAGCTTGTGCAGATCGCCCGGGAGCGAGCCGGCCGCGTTGATGATGACGTCCGACTCGTCCACCAGGGCGTCCAGGGCGCCGATGACCTGCGGCTGGGTCGGCCGTACGTCGATCTCCTCGGCCTCGAAGCAGGCGTCGACGCGCTGCTCCCAGCGCTCCTTGTCCTCGGTGTACTCGGTGACGTACGACTCCGCCGCCCTGTGCCCGTGCATCACCAGCGCCTCGGTCAGCTCGCCCAGGCCGCTGCGGGCGTCGGCGATCAGCGGGAGCCCGGCCAGCTTGTGGCCGTCGAACGGCGCGATGTTGAGGTTGAGGAAGCGGACGTCCGGGTTCTCGAAGAGGGTGCCGGAGGCGGTGGTGAAGTCGGTGTAGCGGGTGCCGACGCCGATCACCAGGTCGGCCGTGCGGGCCAGCTCGTCGGCGGTCGCGGTGCCGGTGTGGCCGACCCCGCCCACGTCCTGCGGATGGTCGTACCTGAGGGAGCCCTTGCCGGCCTGGGTGGAGGCCACCGGGATACGGGTGGCCGCCGCGAACTCGGCGAGGGCCGGCTCGGCGCGGCTGTGGTGGACTCCGCCGCCCGCGATGACCAGGGGCCTGCGTGCCGCGCGGATCGCCCGGACCGCCTCGGCCAGTTCGGTCGGGTCCGCGCCCGGCCGCCGTACGGTCCACACCCGCTCGGCGAAGAACTCCTCCGGCCAGTCGAACGCCTCCGCCTGCACGTCCTGCGGCAGGGCGAGGGTGACCGCGCCGGTCTCCACGGGGTCGGTGAGGACCCGCATGGCCTGCAGGGCGCTCGGGATCAGGGCCTCCGGACGGGTGATGCGGTCGAAGTACTTCGACACCGGGCGCAGGGTGTCGTTGACCGAGACATCACCGGCGTACGGCACCTCCAGCTGCTGCAGGACCGGGTCGGCGGGCCGGGTGGCGAAGACGTCGCCGGGCAGGAGCAGGACCGGGAGGTGGTTGATGGTGGCCAGTGCGGCGCCCGTCACCAGGTTGGTCGCGCCCGG
The DNA here is from genome assembly GCF_042891825.1 of Streptomyces sp. NPDC001852. Classification (NCBI taxonomy): domain Bacteria; kingdom Bacillati; phylum Actinomycetota; class Actinomycetes; order Kitasatosporales; family Streptomycetaceae; genus Streptomyces; species Streptomyces sp. NPDC001852. The sequence goes on along the minus strand of NZ_JBIATN010000056.1, from coordinate 23,005 downwards.
GCCGATCGAGGTCGTCACCGCGTGCGTGGACAGGCGGTTCGACTGGCGGGCGTAGCCGACGGCCGCGTGCACCATGGACTGCTCGTTGCGGCCCTGGTGGTACGGCATGGCGTCCTGGTACTCGACCAGCGCCTGGCCGAGCCCGGCGACGTTGCCGTGACCGAAGATGCCCCAGGTGGCGCCGATCAGCCGCTGCCGCTCGCCGTCACGTTCGCTGTACTGGGCGGCGAGGAAACGGACCAGCGCCTGCGCGACGGTGAGCCGGGTCGTCGTCATCGGTAGCCCCCTGTGCTCTCTACGTGATCGGGGTGGAAGCAGATCCGCCACTCCCGGGTCTCGCCCGGGCCCGCCATGACGTTCAGGTAGTACATGTCATGCCCGGGCTGGGCGATGGACGGGCCGTGCCAGCCGTCGGGGACGAGGACGACGTCGCCGGAACGGACCTCGGCGAGGACGTCCGCGCCGCCCGCGCGGGAGGGGAACACCCGCTGGTAGCCGAGCCCGTTCGGGCCGTCGATCTCGAAGTAGTAGATCTCCTCCAGCTCGGACTCCTCGCCCGGCCGGTGCTCGTCGTGCTTGTGCGGCGGGTACGACGACCAGTTGCCGCCCGGCGTGATCACCTCCACGGCGATCAGCTTGTCGCAGTCGAAGCCCTGTCCATCAGCGCCTCCGGCGCGGGCGGCTGAGGCGAAGTTGCGCACCTGACGGGCGCAGCTGCCGCTGCCGCGCTCCTCGACGGGGACCTCCGGCGCGGGGCCGTAGCGGGCGGGGAGTCGTCGCTCGCACTTCGCTCCTGCCAGGGCGAAGCGGCCTCCCGCGCCGGAGGCGATCTGGACCCGGGCGTCCCGGGGAACGTACGCGAAGTCGGAGACGTCCGCGAACACGCTCTCCCGGCCCAGGAGTTGGAACTCGGCCTGCTCCGATGATGCGGTCTCGATTTGTACGGTACATCCGCCTTCCAGCGGAAGCACGATCCACTCGCTGTCCCCGGCGGTGAACATACGGCTGCCGCCGGGCGCCAACTCGACCACGCGCAGGCTGCTGTGTGTCCAGCCGGCCAACTTGGGGTCGATGTCGACGGCGTACTGGGCGTTCCCGGTGGCGCCCCTGGGCAGATGCAGGTCGGTGCTGGTCATGCGGCCCTCACAGCAGTCCTACGGCGGTGTCCACGGCGGCGGCCACATCGCCGTCCGCCGGGTACAGCAGCGAGCGGCCGACCACCAGGCCGCGCACGGTGGGGAGTTGGAGCGCGCCGCGCCACTTGTCGTAGGCGGCGACCTGGTCCTCGGGCGAGTCGCCGATGTCACCGCCGAGCAGCACGGCCGGCAGGGTGGAGGTCTCCATGACCCGGGCCATGTCGTCGGGGTTGTCGGTGACGGGCACCTTCAGCCAGGTGTAGGCGGAGGAGCCGCCGAGGCCGGAGGCGATGGCGATGGACCGGGTGACCGCCTCGGCGGACAGGTCGTTGCGCACCTTGCCCTCGGGGGTGCGGCGGCTGATGAACGGCTCGACGAAGACCGGCAGCCGGCGCGCGGCCATGTCGTCGATGGCGCGGGCGGTGGACTCCAGGGTGGTCAGGGAGCCGGGGTCGTCGTAGTCGATGCGCAGCAGCAGCTTGCCCGCGTCGAAGCCGAGCCGCTGGAGGTCCTCGGGGCGGTGCCCGGTGAAGCGGTCGTCCAGCTCGAAGCTGGCCCCCTGCAGTCCGCCCCGGTTCATCGAGCCCATGACCACCTTGTGGTCGAGGGCGCCGAGCAGGAGCAGGTCGTCCAGGATGTCGGCGGTGGCGAGGACGCCGTCGACACCGGGTCGGGACAGCGCGAGGCAGAGGCGTTCGAGCAGGTCGGCGCGGTTGGCCATGGCGAGCTTGCGGTCGCCGACGCCGAGGGCGCCCCGGGCGGGGTGATCGGCGGCGACGATCATCAGCCTGCCGTTGTCGTTGAGGAGCGGCCTGCGAGCACGCCGCACGGCGGCCTCGGCGATCGCCTCGGGGTGATGAGTGCGGATGCGGACGAGTTCGGCCACGTCGACGCGGGGGCAGGGGGAACGTGCGGCGCCCTCGCGGTGGGGGGCCGCGGTGGCTTCGCGTCCGGTGCCCGCGATGGTGTCGGGGCCGGACCCGCCCTCGGTGTGGGTGCCTGCGACCCGGCCCGCCCTCACAGCACCGCTCCGGCGTCGAGCGCGGCGGCCACCTCGTCCGGGGTGGGCATCGCGGAGGAGCACTCCAGGCGGGACGCGACGATGGCGCCGGCCGCGTTGGCGTGCCGCATGATCGTCTCCAGGTCCCAGCCTTCGAGGAGGCCGTGGCAGAGGGAGCCGCCGAAGGCGTCCCCGGCGCCGAGGCCGTTGAGGACGTTGACGGGCAGGGGTGGTACCTCGGCGGACTCGCCCGAGGAGCTGACCGCGAGGACACCCTTGGGCCCCTGCTTGACGACGGCGATCTCGACGCCGGCCTGGAGGAGCGCGCGGGCGGCCTGATGCGGTTCGCGCACGCCGGTGGCGACCTCGACCTCGTCCAGATTTCCGACGGCGACGGTCGTGTGCTTCAGGGCCTCGGCGTAGAAGGGGCGGGCCGCATCGGGGTCGGTCCAGAACATCGGCCGCCAGTCGAGGTCGAACACGGTGATGCCGGACTTGTTCCGGTGGGCGAGGGCCGCGAGGGTCGCCGTACGACTGGGCTCCTCGCTCAGGCCGGTGCCGGTCATCCAGAAGATACCGGCGCCGCGGATCGCGTCGAGATCGAGCTCGTGGGCGTCGATCTCCAGATCGGGCGCCTTGGGCTGCCGGTAGAAGTAGAGCGGGAAGTCGTCCGGCGGGAAGACCTCGCAGAAGGTGACCGGGGTCGGGAGCCCCTGGACCGGCGTGACCCAGCGGTCGTCCACGCCGAAGCCCCGCAGCGCCTCGTGCAGATAGACGCCGAACGCGTCGTCGCCCGTGCGGGTGATCACCGCGGCGTGCCGGCCGAGCCGGGCCGCGGCGACCGCGACGTTCGTCGCCGACCCGCCGAGGAACTTGCCGAAGGACGACACCTGGGCGAGCGGGACGCCGGTCTGCAGCGGGTAGAGGTCCACTCCGATCCGCCCCATGGTGATCAGGTCGTAGGCCATCGGCTTCCCTTCGTCATGACTCTCCCCGGCTTTCTAGTCCCGTACGGCGAATCCTGTCAATGTTTTGTCCAGACATTCGGACCAGCTCTTGACACCGCTTTCCGGCCGCCCGCACGCTGGCGCCCATGACGTCGTTGTCGCCCTCTTCCTCACTGTCCCGTATCCGGATCGGATCGGCGCCCGACTCCTGGGGCGTGTGGTTCCCCGACGATCCCCGGCAGGTGCCCTGGCGGCGCTTCCTCGACGAGGTGGCCGGCTCCGGTTACGAGTGGATCGAGCTGGGCCCCTACGGCTATCTCCCCAGCGACCCCGCGGTGCTCGCGGAGGAGACCGCGCGGCGCGGCCTGAAGGTGTCGGCCGGCACCGTCTTCACCGGCCTGCACCACGGTGCGGCCGTCTGGGACAGGACCTGGGCGCACGTGTCGGACATCGCGGCGCTGACCCAGGCGATGGGCGCCCGGCACCTCGTCGTCATCCCGTCCTTCTGGCGTGACGACAAGACGGGCGAGGTGCTGGAGCCCGACACGCTGACCGCCGAGCAGTGGCGGAACCTGACCTCGCTGACCGAGCGGCTGGGGCGACAGGTGCGGGAGCGGTACGGGCTGACGATCGTCGTCCATCCGCACGCCGACACCCACATCGACAGCGAGGAGAACGTCAGCCGCTTCCTCGACGGCACGGACTCCGACCTGGTGTCACTGTGCCTGGACACGGGGCACTACGCGTACTGCGGCGGGGACAGCGTCAAGCTGATCGAGACGTACGGGGAACGGATCGGGTATCTGCACCTCAAGCAGGTGGATCCGGAGATCCTGGCGGACGTACGGGCCAAGGGGACGCCGTTCGGGCCCGCGGTGGCGCAGGGGGTGATGTGCGAACCTCCGCGTGGCGTACCGGAGTTGGGGCCGGTGCTGGAGGCTGCGCAGCGGCTGGGGGTCGAGTTGTTCGCGATCGTGGAGCAGGACATGTATCCCTGTGCTCCGGACGCGCCCTTGCCCATCGCCCGGCGGACCCGGGCGTTTCTTCGGTCGTGCGGGGTGTAACGGCGCTCGCTGGGTGCCGGGTTCGCCGAGTGTGCGACGAACGGGCCGCGCGGGGGCTGTGCGGGGCTGCGCGCCCCCGCGCACGCCTTTGCGGCGGCTGTGCCACAAACACCTCCTCTGTGTCACACATGTCACGAGTACGCCGGTTGTGCGTCACATCCTGTCGACAGGCCCTGTCCGCTGGTCACTCTGCGTCGTTCACCGGGCACAGGCTCGGTGATCGCCAGCGCAGTGCCCGGCTCCCCCGACGGCCGCCCCCCGGTCGCCGCCGCGGCGCGCGCAGGGAGGTGCAACTCATGACCGACCAAAGGCTCTGGTCCTACAAGGAGATCGCGGCGCACATCAGGGTGCAGCCGGACACCGTACGGTCCTATCGCAAGCACGGGCTGCTGCCGCCGCCCGACCACGTGGAGGGCGGCAAGCCCTACTGGTACGCCGACACCGTCCGCGCCTGGGTCGCCTCCCGGCCGGGCAACCGCGGGCGCCGACCGGACTGACCTGCACCGTGAATCGGCTGTGCCTCCTCACACCGGAGTGGGTGCGCGCCTCCTACGGCCCTCAGCCCCACGGTTCGATGACCGTGACCCCGGCCCCCGGTGCCGTACCCATCGCCGCGAGGGCCGCCGGTGCGGCGTCGAGTGTGATGGTGGACGTCACCAGGAGGTCGGGACGCAGGGCGCCGGAGCGGACCAGGCCGAGCATGCCGGGGTAGGTGTGGGCGGCCATGCCGTGGCTGCCGAGGAGTTCGAGCTCCAGGGCGATGGCACGGGCCAGCGGGACGGGTGTGGTGCCGTCGGCCGAGGGCAGCAGGCCCACCTGGACGTGCCGGCCGCGGCGGCGCAGGCCGTTCACGGAAGCCGCGCAGGTGGCGGGCGAGCCGAGGGCGTCCAGGGAGAGATGGGCGCCGCCGTCGGTCAGCTCGCGGACGGCGGCGGCCGTGTCCGGCGTGCCGGTCGCGTCCAGGCACTGCGCGGCGCCGAACTTCCGCGCGAGGTCGAGGGCCTGGGGTGACACGTCGACGGCGATCACGCGCGCACCGGCCGCCGCCGCGATCATCACCGCCGACAGTCCCACGCCGCCGCAGCCGTGTACCGCGACCCACTCCCCCGCCGCCACCCGGCCCTGCTGCACCACCGCGCGGAATGCGGTGGCGAAGCGGCAGCCGAGGGCGGCGGCGGTGGTGTACGCCATGTCGTCCGGGACCGCGACCAGGTTGACGTCGGCGTGGTCGAGCGCGACGTACTGGGCGAAGGAGCCCCAGTGGTGGAAGCCCGGCTGGGTCTGGCGTTCGCACACCTGCTGCTCGCCCGCCGCGCAGGCCGGGCAGGTGCCGCAGGCGCAGACGAACGGCACGGTGACCCGGTCGCCGGGCCGCCACCCGGAAACCCGGGAGCCCACCGACTCGACGACACCGGCGAGTTCGTGCCCGGGGACGTGCGGCAGCGTGATGTCGGGGTCGTGGCCCATCCAGCCGTGCCAGTCGCTTCGGCAGAGGCCGGTGGCCTCGACGCGGACGACGACGCCGTGCTCCGCGGGTTCCGGGTCGGGTACGTTCCGTACCTCGGAAGGTTCACCGTATTGCTCGAAGACCACCGCTCTCATGTGCACTCCCGTCGCCGTTGCGGTCAGCGGGTACATCGTGGCTGGTCGCTTTCCCGAGTTCCCCCTCGCTCAGGCCAAACCGTTCGTGAAGGCGGCGCAATGGCGCCGGCGCCCACCATGTGGCCCTGCCCGTCAGCCGCATGATGGCCGGGACCAGGAGGCTGCGGACCACCATGGCGTCCATCAGGACCGCCAGGGCGATGCCCAGGCCGAGCATCTTGGTGTTGGTCACCCGTGAGGTGCCGATGGCGACCATCACCACCGCGAGGATGACCGCCGCAGCGGTGATCAGCCCGCCGGTGCGCTGGAGTCCGTGCCGCACCGCGGCGTCGTGGTCGCCCGTGCGGTCGTACTCCTCCTTGATGCGGGAGAGCAGGAACACGCCGTAGTCCATGGAGAGCCCGAAGGCCACGCAGAACATCAGCACGGGCAGGGTGGTCTCGATGGAGCCGGAGCTGGTGAAGCCGAGCGCGCCGGAGAGGTGGCCGTCCTGGAAGACCCAGACCACGGCGCCGAACATCGCGGTCAGGCTGAGCGCGTTGAGCACCACGGCCTGCACGGGTATCAGCACGCTTCCGGTGAGCAGGAAGACCAGGAGGAGCGTGACGACGGCGATGAAGGCGGCGGCCCACGGCAGGCGCTGCGCTATCGCGTGCTTGGTGTCGACGAGGACGGCGGCCGTGCCGGTCACCCTGGCGTCGAAGGGAGTGCGCAACGAGCGCAGATCGCCGACCAGGCGCTGGGCAGGGTCGTCGACGGCCTCGCCCTTCGGCTGCACCGTGAAGTAGGCGGCATCGCCCTTGACCAGCGGGCCGTCGACGCGGGCCACCTCGGGCAGGGCGGTGACCTGCTGCTTGTAGGCGGCGTACTGGGCGGCGGTGGCCCTGCCCTGGGCCAGCACCTCGAGACCGCCGCCGGGGCTGCCCGGGAAGCCCTCGCGGATGTGCTCCTGCACCACGTGGGACTCGGCGGTCGAGGGCAGTTGCCGGTCGTCGGCGGTGCCGAACTTCACGCCCAGGAAGGGCAGTCCGAGGGTGACCAGGAGGACGCTGGTGCCCAGCGCGAAGAGAGGTGCGCGGCGCATCACCAGGCCGGCGGCTCGGGCCCAGGTGCTCCCGGGGGTGCCGGTGGTCCCGGTGGTGCCCTCGGCGGGCTGCGGGGCGCGCCTGCGGCGGAAGAGGCGCCGCATGTCCAGGGAGTTGACCCGGTGGCCGAGCAGGACCAGCGCGGCCGGGAGCAGGATCAGGGCGGCGGCCGCGGCGAGCAGGACCACGGCGATGCCGGCGTAGGCGAAGGACCGCAGGAAGTACTGCGGGAAGACCATCATGGCGGCCAGGGACACCGCCACCGTGAGGGCGGAGAACAGGACCGTGCGGCCGGCGGTGCGCAGGGTCGTACCGACGGCCGTCAACGGGTCGGTGCCCGTGGACAGTTCCTCGCGGAAGCGGCGGACGATGAACAGGGCGTAGTCGATGGCCAGGCCGAGGCCGAGGGCCGTGGTGAGGTTGAGCGCGAAGACGGAGACGTCGGTGAAGGAGGTCAGGCCGCGCAGGACGGCGTTGGTGCCGAGGATGGCGACGATGCCGATGCCGAGCGGCAGCAGGGCGGCGACCGCGCTGCCGAAGACCATGATCAGCAGCACCAGCGTGATCGGCAGGGCGATCATCTCGGCGCGGGCCAGGTCCTCCTTGATGATCGTCTGCATCTCGTGCCGGACCGCGACGATGCCGCCGATCTTCACCCGGACCGGGCCGTGCGCGCCCCGGTAGTGCGGGGCGATGCGGTCGAGCGTCCGGCCCATCGCGTTGTCGTCGCCGGTGATGCGGGCGGCGATCAGCGCCTCATGGCCGTCCTTGGCGCGCAGGGCCGGTGATCCGCTCTGCCAGTAGGAGCCGACGCCGGTCACCCCCTTCTCCCCCGTCAGCCGGCCGGCCAGGTCGCGGGCCTCGGCGGCGACCGCCGGATCGTCGACCGAGGCGCGGCCCGAGTCGACCAGGAGCAGCAGGTTCGGCTGGGAGGCGGGGAACTCGCGCTCCAGGGCCTTGGTGGCGTACGTCGACTCGGCGGCCGGGTCCTCCCAGCCGCCGCTGCCGAGACGGTCCGCGACCCCGCTGCCGGCGAACACGGCGAGCGCGGTGAGCACCAGGGCCACCAGGAGTGACAGGCGGGGGCGGGCGGTCACGAAGCGGGTGTAGCGGCCGGGTCGGGGTGGCGTGCCCTCCGACGGCCGCTCCGACGCTCCCTCGCCCGTCCGCGGCGGCGTGTTGACTTCGGTCATCGTGCGGTGTCCCCTTCACCGTGACCCATGTCTGAGCAGGCAGGCAGCATGAGTCGGTCATTGCCCATAGACTGGCAAACACGAGAGATCGCTCGCGTTTCTCCAGAATGCGAGCGGCCACTCGCGTTTGTCAATCACGTCCGGAGAGCTGGGGATAACGCGTGCCCGACAACCCGCAGACACGGAAGGAGCAGCCGCGTCGCCGGCAGGCCCGCGGGGAGCGCCGTATCGCCCAGCTGCTCGAGGCGGCCGCGCGGGTCTTCTGCACCACCGGCTACACCTCCGCCAGCACCAACGCCATCGCCCGCGAGGCCGGCGTCTCACCGGGCACGCTCTACCAGTTCTTCCCGAACAAGGAGGCGATCGCGATCGAGCTGGGCGACCGGCTCGTCCACGAGATGCGGGAGACGTACGGCGAGGCGCTGGCCCCCGTCGACCCCGCCACCCCGCTGGAGGAGGCCATCGGTTCCGCCATCGACCGGTTCATGGCCTTCAACACCGAGCACCCGGTGTTCTTCGCGCTGATGCACGGCTCCGACATCCCCGGCCGGATGGCCGAGACGCACGACCAGCTGCACACCACGGTGGTCGGCCGGATCGAGGACCTGCTCGCCTCCCTCATGCCCGGCGCCACCCCGGCCGACGTCACCCGCACGGCGCACGTCTGCCTCGGCATCTACAAGTCCGGCCTCGAACTGGTCCTCGCCCACGAGGGCACCGAGCGCGCGGCCTACGTCCAGGAGATCAAGAACGTCCTGGTCCGCTACCTGCAACCACTGGTGGGCGAGAGACTCGGCCTCGGGTGACACGGGGGTGACACCGGCGGGCGGCGGGCGGCGGGCGGCGGGCGGCGGGCGGCGGGCGGCGGGCGGCGAAAGCCGAGCCATTGCCGAGAGTCGCTGCAACCAACCCCGGAGACCTCGGGACACAGACAGCAGCCGAACCAGGAAAGTCACCGACCCCAGGCGATCCCGACACCCAGGCCCCCGCGCCCCGAGCGCCCTCCGCCACCCCGTTACCCCCAGAAGGCCCCCCGGACTGCAACCCCCGGCACATCTGCCTAGAGTGCGGATAAATCGCCCAGCCGCTGTCCGAGGGGACCCCCGTGAGTCACTCCCCGCCTCCCGGCGCGCCCAAGGCCCGCATTCCCGGCCCCCAGCAGCCGCCACCGCCGTACCCCCGCATCGCCGCGGGCCTGTGGCGGCGCTGTCTGGGCGGGGGGCTCGCGCTGTGGGTGCCGGCCGCGTGGGTCACGTACGAGACGCGGAACAGCACGCTGCTGCCGACACTGATCCTGCTCGGCAGCTTTCTCGTACCGGTCGCCTTCGTGCTGTGGGCCTACGAGAGGCACGGCCGCGACCTGGGCGTCAGCGCGATCCTCGGCTGTTTCCTGGCCGGTGGGACCCTCGGCGTGCTCGGCGCCTCGCTGACGGAGTCGTATCCGCTGCGCCCCGCGCCTCAGATCCTCCTCGGCGTCGGCCTGGTCGAGGAGGTCGCCAAGCTCGGGGCGCTGGTGTTCGTGCTGCGCAGGCAGCCGGCCGTCCGCGGGCTGCGCGCCGGTCTGGCGCTCGGCGCGGCCGTCGGCTTCGGCTTCGCCGCCCTGGAGAGCGCCGGTCACGCCGTCCACGCGGTTCTCGCCGGCGAGGGCACCGACCTGCGCGCCCTGCTGGAGACGGAGGTCCTGCGCGGGCTGCTCGCCCCCTTCGGGCACGGACTGTGGACCGCGATCGCCGGTGGCGTGCTGCTGTCCCGGCGCCGCCTGAACGGGTACTTCCGCGTCTCCGCACCGGCCGTCGGCACCCTCCTGGGCGTGTCCCTGCTGCATGCTCTGTGGGACTCCACGCACGGCGTGGCGGTCTGGGTGGTCGCCCGGCTGACCGGCACCGAAGCGGGGAGCCGGCTGTTCGCACCGGGGTACCTGGTCCGGTCGAGCGCCGAACAGGAGCACCTGTTCACGCTGTTCTCGGTCGGCGGCCTGGCGCTGGTGGCCCTGGCCGGGATCGGCTGGGCGCGGTCGCTGGCACACCGGGACTCCTCTTGGTGAGGTACCCCCTAGGGGTATAGTGTGAGGAGCGTGGGGTTCGCTCGCGGGCCCCACCGGCCCCACACGCCTCGACGAGGAGCAACGACATGACCGCCCACACCGACACCCCGGCCTCCGTCACCACCGTCTACAAGGTGACCGGCATGAGCTGTGGCCACTGCGAGGGCTCCGTCTCCGGCGAGATCTCCCAGCTCCCCGGCGTCAGCTCGGTGAAGGCCGTCGCGTCCACCGGCGAGGTGACCGTGGTCTCCGAGGCCCCGCTGGACGACGAGGCCGTGCGCGCCGCCGTGGACGAGGCCGGCTTCGAGCTGGCCGGCCGGGCCTGAGCAAGACTCTCCCTTTCCCCGACCGGGCCGTGCCGACCAGCTGATACTGGCTCCGTACGGTCCGGTCCGATGTCTGGAGTCCGGACATGACCAGCACCACCGCAGAGACAGCCATAACCGCGGGTGAGACCGCCGAAGTAGAGCTGCTCATCGGCGGGATGACCTGTGCCTCCTGCGCCGCCCGGGTGGAGAAGAAGCTCAACCGGATGGAGGGCGTCAGCGCCACCGTCAACTTCGCCACCGAGAAGGCGAAGATCACCTTCGGTGAGGGCGTGCGGCTGGCCGACCTGATCGCCACCGTGGAGAGGACGGGCTACACCGCCGAGCGGCCGGCACCGCCGGAGCCCGAGCCCGAGACGTCCGCGCAGACCTCCGGGCACGACCCCGGACTCGGCGCCCTGCGGCACCGCCTGCTCGTCTCCGCGCTGCTCGCCGCGCCCGTGGTGCTGCTCGCGATGGTCCCTCCGCTGCAGTTCGACAACTGGCAGTGGCTCTCCCTGACGCTCTCCGCGCCGGTCGTCGTCTGGGGCGGCGCCCCCTTCCACCGGGCCGCCTGGACCAACCTCCGGCACGGCGCCGCCACCATGGACACCCTGGTCTCGGTCGGCACACTGGCCGCGTTCGGCTGGTCGGTGTGGGCGCTGTTCTTCGGTGACGCGGGCACGACCGGCATGCACGACGAGTTCCGCTTCACCGTCTCACGCATGGACGGCGCCTCCACCATCTACCTGGAGGTCGCCGCCGGAGTCGTCGCGCTGATCCTGCTCGGCCGCTTTCTGGAGGCCCGCTCCAAGCGCCGCGCCGGGGCGGCCCTGAAGGCACTGATGGAGCTCGGCGCCAAGGACGTGGCCGTCCTGCGCGAGGGCCGCGAGGTGCGGGTCCCGGTGTCGTCCCTGGCCGTGGGCGACCGGTTCGTCGTACGGCCGGGCGAGAAGATCGCCACCGACGGCACCGTGGTCGAGGGCGTCTCCGCGGTGGACGCGGCCATGCTGACCGGCGAGTCGGTACCGGTGGACGTCGGCCCGGGTGACCGGGTCACCGGCGCCACGGTCAACGCGGGCGGGCGGCTCGTCGTCGAGGCCACCCGGGTCGGCGCCGACACCCAGCTCGCCCGGATGGCGAGGCTGGTGGAGGACGCGCAGAACGGCAAGGCCGAGGTGCAGCGGCTCGCCGACCGCGTCTCCGCGGTGTTCGTGCCCGTCGTCCTCCTCATCGCGCTCGGCACCTTCGGCGTCCGGCTGGCGGTCACCGGGGACACGGTCGCCGCGTTCACCGCCGCCGTCGCCGTCCTGATCATCGCCTGTCCCTGCGCTCTGGGCCTGGCCACACCGACCGCGCTGATGGTCGGCACCGGCCGCGGCGCCCAGCTCGGCATCCTCATCAAGGGCCCCGAGGTGCTGGAGTCCACGCGCCGCGTCGACACGGTCGTCCTCGACAAGACCGGCACCGTCACCACCGGCCGGATGACCCTCCAGGCGGTCTACGTCGCCGACGGCGAGGACGAGAAGGAGCTGCTGCGGCTCGCCGGCGCCCTGGAGCACGCCTCCGAGCACCCCGTCGCCCGCGCGATCGCCACCGGCGCCGAGGAGCGGGCCGGCACCCTGCCGCCGGTGGAGCACTTCGAGAACGTTCCCGGGCGCGGCGTGCGCGGGAACGTGGACGGCCGCGAGGTGGCCGTGGGGCGCCTCTACGACGATCTCCCCGAGGACCTGGCCCGCGCGGCACGCGAGGCCGAGCAGGAGGGCCGTACGGCCGTCGTGGCCGGCTGGGACGGGCGGGCCCGCGGGGTGCTCGCCGTCGCCGACGCGATCAAGGAGACCAGCGCCGAGGCGGTGCGCGAGCTGCGCGCGCTGGGCCTGAGGCCGGTGCTGCTCACCGGGGACAACCGTACGGTCGCCGAGGCGGTGGCGGGCACGGTCGGCATCGACGCCGGGGACGTGTTCGCCGAGGTGCTGCCCGAGGACAAGGTGGACGTCGTACGACGGCTGCAGCGCGAGGGGCGGGCCGTGGCGATGGTCGGCGACGGCGTGAACGACGCGGCCGCGCTGGCCACCGCCGATCTGGGCCTGGCCATGGGCACCGGCACGGACGCGGCGATCGAGGCCGGCGACCTGACTCTCGTGCGCGGGGACCTGCGGGTCGCGGCCGACGCCATCCGGCTGTCCCGGCGGACGCTGGCCACCATCAAGGGCAACCTGGTGTGGGCCTTCGGCTACAACGTGGCGGCGCTGCCACTGGCCGCCGCCGGACTGCTCAACCCGATGATCGCCGGCGCCGCGATGGCCTTCTCCTCGGTCTTCGTGGTGACCAACAGCCTGCGGTTGCGGCGCTTCCGCTGAAGTCCCTTGGGGTTACCGGCGGTTCGGTGCAGTCGAAGTAAGAGACCCCCTAGAGTCCGGCGCGAGCCTCACATAAGCTCTTCACAAGGCTCGCGCATCATCCTTACGCTTGGACCCCGATCGCCGTATCGGGGCTCTTGCGCACCTAAAGGACATATGCAAGAGACGCAGATCACAGTGATGCGAACGTAACCATCGAAGGGGTTCGAAGGTCTAAGTTGGCGATGTCAGCCCAGCGTCTTGGGGGGCGCTGACTGGCATCTGGGGATGTCTTGGGGGACTTCCTCAGAGATGCGTTGCCGGGGCACGCGCGCCGGGAAGCTTTGAGCGGCCCTCCCTGCGTGCGTTGTCCCGGCAGATCGCAGCGCGTCACTGGGGCAGGACGAGTTTTGCTCATTCTGCTCACGACAGCGATTCAGGCGCTGTCCTCTCCGAGCGCCCGGCCGGATCCCGTGGGGGGAATCCGCACCGGGACATGGGAAGGCGCCCTGGACGTCGGCCCGTGGGGGGACCGGCGCCAGGGCGCCTTCCGCTTTTTCGTTCCTACGACCGTGCCCCTGCGCCCGCACGGTGAGCGTGGCCCGCTGCACCGGCCCAAGGGGAGCGGGGCCGCGGCCGGGCCCGGAACCGTCGCCCTCGGAGGAAAAACGCCAACAAGGGGCACCACCCACGCGGCGCCCCTCACCGGCAGATGTCAGCGCTCCTCGACCGGCACGAAGTCGCGCAGCTCCACACCCGTGTAGATCTGGCGCGGGCGGCCGATGCGGGAGCCCGGCTCCTTGATCATCTCGGTCCACTGGGCGATCCAGCCCGGCAGGCGGCCGAGGGCGAACAGGACCGTGAACATCTCGGTCGGGAAGCCCATGGCCCGGTAGATCAGACCGGTGTAGAAGTCCACGTTCGGGTACAGCTTGCGCTCGACGAAGTAGTCGTCGGACAGCGCGTGCTCCTCCAGCTTCAGGGCGATGTCGAGGAGCTCGTCCTCCTTGCCCAGCGCGGAGAGCACATCGTGCGCGGCGGCCTTGATGATCTTGGCGCGCGGGTCGAAGTTCTTGTAGACCCGGTGGCCGAAGCCCATCAGACGGACGCCGTCCTCCTTGTTCTTCACCTTGCGGATGAAGGTGTCGACGTCGGAGCCGGAGTCACGGATGCCCTCGAGCATCTCCAGCACGGACTGGTTGGCACCGCCGTGCAGCGGGCCCCACAGCGCGCTGATGCCGGCCGAGATCGACGCGAACATGTTGGCCTGCGACGAGCCGACCAGGCGGACCGTCGAGGTCGAACAGTTCTGCTCGTGGTCGGCGTGCAGGATCAGCAGCTTGTCCAGCGCGGCGACGACGACCGGGTCCAGGTCGAACTCCTGCGCCGGCACCGAGAAGGTCATACGCAGGAAGTTCTCGACGTAGCCGAGGTCGTTGCGCGGGTAGACGAACGGGTGGCCGATCGACTTCTTGTACGCGTACGCCGCGATCGTCGGCAGCTTCGCGAGCAGCCGGATCGTGGAGAGGTTGCGCTGCGTCTCGTCGAACGGGTTGTGGCTGTCCTGGTAGAAGGTGGACAGCGCCGAGACGACCGAGGACAGCATGGCCATCGGGTGGGCGTCACGCGGGAAGCCCTTGTAGAAGTTCTTGACGTCCTCGTGCAGCAGGGTGTGCCGCGTGATGTCGTTCTTGAACGTCGAGAGCTCGTCGACGGTGGGCAGCTCGCCGTTGATCAGCAGGTACGCCACCTCGAGGAAGGTGGAGCGCTCGGCCAGCTGCTCGATGGGGTAGCCGCGGTAGCGGAGGATGCCCGCCTCGCCGTCGAGGTAGGTGACCGAGGATTTATAGGCGGCCGTGTTGCCGTACCCGCTGTCCAGGGTCACCAGACCGGTCTGGGCGCGGAGCTTCCCGATGTCGAAGCCCTTGTCGCCGACGGTGCTGTCGACCACCGGGTAGGTGTACTCGCCGTCGCCGTACCGCAGTACTACAGAGTTGTCGCTCACGTCTTCCCTCACCGACGTAGTGCCTCATCTTCGAGGTGCCCTGACTGTCTCTACCATCCCCCATTTGGCTCAGGAGAGTGCACTCGGGGTCGACCATTGGGCCTATCGGCGGCACTCAGTGCCGCCAACCTGCTCATCCTGCCCCCTCGAAGGGGGCATCTGGAAGTGCTCTGTGACCTTCGTGACTCATTTGATCGATCATTTTTCGTGATGACCCTGGATGAGCCTGAAGTCGAGGGCCGTGCACCGCCGTCCCGCCGACACCGTGCGCACCGCCTGTCCGATCGCCTTGCGTGAACCGACGAGGACGACCAGCTGTTTGGCGCGTGTGACCGCGGTGTACAGCAGGTTCCGCTGGAGCATCATCCACGCCCCGGTCGTGACCGGAATCACCACGGCGGGATACTCGCTTCCCTGCGAACGATGGATGGTCACCGCGTACGCATGGGCCAGTTCGTCCAGTTCGTCGAATTCGTACGGAACCTCCTCGTCCTCGTCCGTCAGCACCGTGAGCCGCTGGTCGACCGGATCGAGCGAGGTGACGACACCCACGGTGCCGTTGAAGACACCATTCTTCCCTTTCTCGTAATTGTTGCGAATCTGGGTG
Source organism: Streptomyces sp. NPDC001852 (assembly GCF_042891825.1). Taxonomy (NCBI): domain Bacteria; kingdom Bacillati; phylum Actinomycetota; class Actinomycetes; order Kitasatosporales; family Streptomycetaceae; genus Streptomyces; species Streptomyces sp. NPDC001852. The sequence goes on along the minus strand of NZ_JBIATN010000056.1, from coordinate 7,678 downwards.
ACCTTGTCGCCGACGCGGAAGACCCGGCCGCCGAACCGCTTCTCGGGCAGATCGGGCCGACCGGGCGTGATGGCCTGCTGGAGCAGCCCGTTCAGCACGCCGGCGCCGGCCGGACCCCGGTGCATGGGGGCCAGGACCTGGACGTCCCTGCGCGGGTCGAGCCCGAACTTGGCCGGAACCCGCCGGGCGGCCACGTCCACGACGAGCCGCCCGGCCTCTTCCGTGTCGTCCTCCACGAAGAGGAAGAAGTCCTTCATCCCGTCGGTGAGCGGATGCTGCCCCGCGTTGATCCGATGCGCGTTGGTGACGACGCCGGACTGCTGGGCCTGCCGGAAGACCCGGGTGAGCCGGACCGCGGGGAGGGGGCTGCCGTCGGCGAGGAGATCTCTGAGGACCTCGCCGGCGCCGACGCTGGGCAGCTGGTCGACGTCTCCCACGAAGAGCAGATGGGCCCCCGGGGGCACGGCCTTCACCAGCTTGTTGGCGAGCAGCAGGTCGAGCATGGAGGCCTCGTCGACGACCACGAGATCGGCGTCGAGCGGCCGATCCCGGTCATAGGCGGCATCCCCACCGGGCTTCAGCTCCAGCAGCCGGTGCACGGTGGAGGCCTCGGCTCCGGTCAGCTCGGCCAGCCGCTTGGCCGCCCGACCGGTGGGGGCCGCGAGCAGCACCTTGGCACGCTTGGCCCGGGCCAGCTCCACGATCGAGCGCACGGTGAAGGACTTGCCGCAGCCGGGCCCGCCGGTGAGCACGGCGACCTTCTCGGTGAGCGCGAGCCTGACGGCGGCTTCCTGCTCGGGGGCGAGATCGGCCGCGGTACGCGTCTTCAGCCAGCCGAGGGCCTTGTCCCAGTCGACGTCCCGGAAGGCCGGCATCCGGTCCTGGTCCGTGCGCAGGAGACGCAGCAGCTGGGAGGAGAGGGAGAGTTCGGCGCGGTGGAAGGGGACCAGATACACGGCGGTGACGGGTTCGGAGTCGCCACCGTCCGGCCCGGGCACCCTCTCCCGTACGACACCCGGGTCCTCGCCGTCCGCCGCCGGCTGGGCCAGCTCGGCGAGGCACTCGATGACAAGTCCGGTGTCGACGGCGAGCAGCTTCACGGCGTCGGAGATCAGCCGCTCCTCGGGAAGGAAGCAGTGGCCCTGGTCGGCGGACTGCGACAAGGCGTACTGCAGCCCGGCCTTCACCCTCTCCGGGCTGTCGTGCGGAATCCCGACCGACTGGGCGATCTTGTCGGCGGTGAGGAACCCGATGCCCCAGACGTCGGCGGCGAGACGGTACGGCTGTTCCTTGACGATCTGGATCGACGCGTCCCCGTACTTCTTGTAGATCCGCACGGCGATGGACGTGGACACCTCGACGGTCTGGAGGAAGAGCATGACCTCCTTGATCGCCTTCTGCTCCTCCCAGGCGTCGGCGATCTTCCTGGTCCGCTTGGGACCGAGGCCGGGGACCTCGACGAGCCGCTTGGGCTCCTCCTCGATGATCCGGAGGGTCTCGAGCCCGAAGTGCTGGGTGATCCGGTCGGCGAAGACGGGTCCGATGCCTTTGACGAGGCCGGATCCGAGGTAGCGCCGGATGCCCTGGACGGTCGCCGGCAGCACGGTCGTGTAGTTCTCCACATGGAACTGCTTGCCGTACTGGGGGTGCGACCCCCAGCGCCCCTCCATCCGCAGGGACTCCCCGACCTGGGCGCCGAGCAGCGCACCGACGACCGTGAGGAGATCACCGGCGCCTCTGCCGGTGTCCACCCGGGCAACGGTGTATCCGTTCTCCTCATTGGCGTACGTGATCCGCTCCAGCACGCCTTCAAGCACAGCGAGCCGCCGCTCACCGGTCTGGGTCCCCGCCTGTTGAGCCATGATCCGACGGTACCGGTGGGGTGTGACAGCGGGGGTGGGGTCGAGGGCCGGCCCGCCCCTGGACCCTCGTCAGACAGAAGAGCCTCTCCGGCTCAATTCGGCGGCGTCGGCTGACACTCCTGCCCCTCGAAAAGGTAGAGGTACATGCCGCCCAGATACTCATACAGCTCATCTTCGCCATCGAACTCGATGTCCGTAAGACGCTCATAATCTGCCACGGACAACGCTCGTGTGCGTAGCACTGCTTCCAGACCTTGCCGAACTAGGCTCACATAACCATCGCCGAAGGCATGCAGGGTGGGGCGCAGGTATCCAGTGGTGTCATACGCCTGCTCCAGGCCGAGGTAGACCTTGAAGAATTTCTCAAGCTCTCTGTTCACTTTCACCATTCGACTTCATCGATCGAAAGGGACTATCCGACCATCCAGCCACCGTTGAGAATACTGGAATGCGTCGCATTGACGCGACACCCGGCGTATTCGGCTGCGAGAGCCCGAGCTTGCCGTATGCTTTTCAAAGCTGATCGGTAAGATCCGGACCCCGTCCGTCCACAACCTCCGGCTCGCCGACGCCGTATCCTTCGGCCCTGCCGAAATATGTCGGCTCACCGGGCTCAGCCATCACGCCAAGCAGTGTCTCCAGGTCCTTGAGCGCAGCAGCGAGCCGTGGCGCATTCCGCTGGTGTAGTTCCGGATGCGGCGTGCCGTGGAAGTCGAACGGACCCCAGATGTCGTGATGCACCGCTACATCAGCTGACAGACCGAGAGGCTCCGAGGAGACTGTCAATTCCACCAGACCGTATTCCTGGCGCTCAGCCTCATTTTCGTCCAGCCACATGCCGAGCCCTGAGATGAGGAAGCCACCGAACTCGGCCTCCGGGAAGCCGACGGGACGCAACTCTTCGATACGCCGCGCCAGCTGCTCATCGCCAAGTGGCCTCAGGAGCTGCAAACGCGTCTTCGCGACCGAGCCCTTCCCAGGCACAACCCAGTGCCACTCCAGGGCGCTTGGCCGCAACAGGTGGCACTTCTGCAGGACGGCGGACATCCGGGCAGCGGTGACGAGCGCTGACGGCAGCCCCGGCGGCGCGTAATCTTCCAGATCCCAGAACCAAGAAGCACATTCACGCGGCGCACGCATGAGCATGGAAATGTTTTCCCTCCCACTCGTGAACAGGGTTCCGCTGAAAGACAGGCTCCGAGCGCTGAGCTACAGAAAGTTCAGCCGTCCTCTCTGCGCCACACCCTTGTCGGCAGTCCGTTCTCGTCCCACTCCCGGTCCGAGAGCATGGTCAAGCCATCGTCCGCGAAGAACCTTTCAGAGGCGAGCCTACCGTTAGCGTGCCACTCACGCGCGAGGCCAACAGGGCGTCCCTGACGCGCCATACTTTCGGAACGAAGCGTTCCACCCTTGTACCATTCACGGCTCTGGCCATTCGCAAGCCCGTCTTCATAGTTCTCGAGGCTGACGAGAACACCACCAAAATGTTCTACAACCTCGCCAGTAAACGGCTCCCCCCGATACAGCAGTCGCTGGGAGTGGTCCGTTTCAACTTCAGGGTCATCGATGTCGATGCGTGTTGGCTCAGCCATCAGCGGAACAGACGAGGCACGGATTCGTCGGCTTGCTGTGGTCCGGGTTCCCCGGTTCGCGAACCATGCGGGAAACCAGCGCGGCACTCTCGAAGTGTGCTGGGGCCTCCCGGATGGTGCTGGTCTGGCCATCCGTGCGCACCACATCCATCTGCCACAACTGGTCCGAAACCAGGGCTGTTTCGGCACAGCGTCCCGTATAGGAGGTGCGCTCGTGCTCGGGCAGTGACTCGACGAAATCGCGAACGGCCGGGTGAAGAATTGGGCTGCCCTGAACCGACGATGCTGGTGTGACTCAGAACTTTTCCGCCAATGAGAAGCGAGGAGGCCACCGCAGGAAACTGGTCAGACAAAATATTCCTCCGCGTCCGGGTCCGACAGCCCTTGCAAGAAACGCGCGAACGCATCGAACTCGTCATTGCCCAAGTAATAACCCCCGGTGTGGTGAAGGTGAAAGAAACGGCCTTTCTCGTCCACCAGTAGAAGCCCACCTTCGGAGGCCTCATATCCCACAGGAAACAGAGCCGTCCCGAGCCCGGCGGCCAACTGCATGATGGCAGCCGCATCGCCCTCGTAGCCCACGGTCGGTTCCATCACCCACGCGACACCCGGCGTGTTCGGCTGTGGGAGCCTGAGTCTGCCGTACGTACGGATGACGTGAACCGCAGCCAGAACCGGGACCAGCGGGACACCTTGCCGCTCGGAGTGCTGCACACACACCCTGACCAACTCGCCGGCCTCCTCACCAATGTCGCGGGCAGGAGACCAGCCGTTCGCCGTGAGCCATAGCAGCACATCTTGCGCCAGCCGCGGCGAAGTCATATGTCGATCCCTTCTCGGATGGTACGCAAGGAGCACGTGAACACTGCAGTCGTTGTTCCTCGCCGCCTCATACCTCCGTCGAGTGCGAATCGCCATCTCGGACCTCAGGGTGCCGTCGTCATGCCACTCCCAACTCAGCCCTGCGGATGCGCGGTTGGCATAAGGGTCCAGATGCCTCGCTCTATGAACCCATGGACTCGCGCGCCTTTCAAAGCCGATCGGTCAGGTCCGGACCTCGTCCGTCCACAACCTCCGGCTCGCCGACCCCGTAGCCTTCCGCCCTGCCGAAATACGTCGGTTCACCGGGCTCGGCCATCACTCCAAGCAGGGTCTCCAGGTCCTTGAGGGCGGCTGCAAGCCGCGGAGCATTCCGCTGGTGAATTTCCGGATGCGGCGCGCCCCGGAAATCGAACGGGTCCTTGTGGCCCACGGTGTCCAGCGGGACAACTCGCCGTTCAGAGCGCAGTTGTCGATCCGCTTGCGGCGGCACCGTCCGGCTCGAGCATCAGCCTGTCGCGAGATCCCGCAGGGTCGTGATGGCGGCCATGCGTGGCCCGGAGGCCGGGTCCACGCGACCGGCACCGTTCATGTCCGGAAGCATGGACAGCTCGGCCAGGGCCTCCGACGGCGCCAACCCCCGGTCATGCGCGGAGCGCAGCCGCTCCAGCCATACCAGCCCAGCCCGGTACGTCACGTCGTCGCCTACGTCCCGTGGCTCGAAGCTCGCCGCTTTCTCGGAGTCACAGGCCCACAGGTAGCCGAGCAGCTCCCCGCTTTCGTGGCGTACAGGCACGTATCGGACCGCTCCGTCGGCGGTACGCCGATATCCGATTCTCCCGAAGCCGGGGGCATGCGTGAACACGTCGCAACGAGTCGGTACTTCGAAACTGCCCCACACGTCCGAAGCGCAGCCGTCAGCATCGAAATAGTTCTCGATACCTTCCTCGGTCGGCTTCGCAAAGTACGTCGGATCGTCCGGTTCCGTCTCCGAGCCCAGCGCCTCCGAAAGATCGCGCAACGCCCTCGCCAGGCGAAGGCCGTTCGCCGCGTGCACCTCGGGCTGAGGCCGCCCCTTCAGGTCGTACGCCAGCCACACGTCAGTGCGCGTCACCAGATCTACGGTGACGAAGTCGGCGAAGGACGAAGCCCCGAGTCGGAACAGCTGGTCTCGTCGCACGTCCTCGCCACCGTCACCGGCAGCGACCAGGCCGGAACACGTGACGGACGCATCCACGGAACCGATCTCCCCAGCCCGTAGCCCAGCCTCTACCGCACCAGCCAGTCCCGTCACCGTCTCCGCGACATTCGCGCGATCCAGCGCACTGGCATTCACCACGAGTTCGTCTTTGAACAGATAGCTGTTCGATGTACGGGCCTCGGAAACCGAGAGGTGCACCGTGGGGCCACCAGGGGCCAACCGGTGTCCGGTCAGGACAGCGTATGCGGTGAGCAGGTCACGCAGGCAGAGGGCCAGGGCGTCAGCCGTCTCGTCGTCACGGCCCCAGACCCAGCGAGCGACGGGTGTAGTGGCAATCACAGCGTTCCCTCCGGAGTGAAATACCAACCCAGTCCGACCGGCAGGCCGTCGACGTAAGTCTGCGCTTGCGCGCCTTTCAAAGTTGGTCGGTCAGGTCCGGGCCGCGTCCGTCCTCAACCTCCGGCTCGCCGACCCCGTAGCCTTCCGCCCTGCCGAAATACGTCGGTTCACCAGGCTCGGCCATCACTCCAAGCAGGGTCTCCAAGTCCTTGAGTGCAGCAGCGAGCCGTGGCGCATTCCGCTGGTGTACTTCCGGATGCGGCGTGCCGTGGAAGTCGTACGGACCCCAGATGTCATGGAAGACAGAAACTTCGGCGGACAGTCCAAGAGGTTCCGGGGAAACGGTCAGCTCCACGAGACGGTACTCACTCCGTGACGTACCGTGGCTATCGAGCCATACACCATTCCCTGCCACGAGAAGATCGCCCACGGAAGCTTCCGGATAGCCAACTGGACGCATTTCTTGGATGCGCTGAATCACTTGCTCATCGTCAAGCGGCCTCAGTAGGTGCAAACGCGTCATTGCGGGCGCGCCACCCAGTCCAGGAATAAACCATGCCCATTCCAAGTTATCCGGCGCTAGTAGATCATGTTTCCGTAGAACACTGGCCATTTGGGCCGCCGTCATGAGCGCTGACTGCAGTCCGGGTGATGCGTAGTCCTCCAGATCCCAGAACCAGGACGCGCATTCACGCGGCGCGCGCATGAGCATGGACATGAGCTCTTCCTTATGGATAGGTAGGACCATTGGCCGGAATAGTAATCGAACCATCCTCGAATCGCAGCACGAAGGTGGCCTCTGTCATCTTAGCGCGGGCAGCAATACGCTCCAAGATCTTTTCTGTGAGCGCCGCCTTGGTGTCATGCACGTCCAAGATTGCAACCTTGAGACCGTCAATGGGCCCCCTCAACTGCTTCGCGGCGATACCCTTCGTTGCGCTGTTAAGGCCCGCCACGCCCTTCACATCCTTGAGCTGAACACCGTATTCAATTCGGTCGCCGGATCTCACCAGCACGTCCAAGTCCAGACCGACTTCTGGCCTCTTCAATTCCAGCGCCAACCCCTCAACACCATGAGCCTGGAGATCTGTTGCATGCTCCATCGCCATGTATACCGCAGGAGTCATATCGCTGTCCTTGCTGACCTGCTTGCACTGAGACAGGAGGTCATCGTAGCCAGGAAGGTCGGCCAGGTTTCCTTCAGCGATGTACCGTGCGATTCCGGCACCGTACTCGCTCTTACGAAGTCCAGCGAGTGACTTCTCAATATCATGAGGTGCCATCTTGGCTCGCGCGAGCTGCTCGGCAACCGCTGCCTCCTGATCGGGCTCCATGCGCCCTGTCGGCGCGGATGGCCGTTCATCTCCCTCGCTGTAACTCACAGACGGTGGCTCGTGGCCGTGGCCAGGGCCGTGGCCGCCTGCCACTGTCGGACCGCGACCGTCGTGCCCATTCGGCACTTCCGTAGATCCGCCAACGGAACCGTCGTGGGTTGTCTCGTGGAGGCCGTCGCCATGTCCAACGGGACCGTCGACGTGGTGACCACCCTGGTCGTTGTGAGGCGTCTCATGGCTGGCGGCTGGGCCAGTTCCATGCTCGTGGGCTGTGCCGCCGGGAAGGTGATCGGCGCCGCCACCGGAAAGTCGATCGCCTGCGTGACCGCCGGGCAGGTGGTCGCCTGCGTGGACCCCGGGTATCTCCCCGCCCGCGTGGACGCCGGGTGTTGTCGGGACGTGTTCGCCGGTGCGGCCGGTGTCGCCGAGGTTGTGGTCCAGGCTGTTGCCGAGGTTGATGTGGTCGCCGGCGTGGGCGGTGGTGTCGGCGGTGTGGGCGCCCGCGCCGACCAGGGCGGGTTCCTTGGCCGG
>NZ_JBIATN010000055.1:0-34174 GCF_042891825.1 Streptomyces sp. NPDC001852 | reverse complement strand
TCACGGAACCAGCGATACGCGGTCTGCGGATGCACGCCCTGCGTCTTCGCCCATTCCGTCAGATTCACGCTCTGACAACGACACTCACTCATACATGGTTACGCACACTTGTCCAACTTCGAGGACCAGCAGGTGGAGACCCCCAGGGGCGTCCTGTCGTACAGCACCTGATGGCCGTACCGCCGTGAGGTCAGCAGACCGGCGTCGCGCAGAACCGCCAGGTGGGTCGAGACCGAGGACGCGGCGAGGCCCAGTCGGTGGGCCAGTGCCGTCGTGGTCGCCGGTTCGTCCAGTGCGGCCAGCACCTCGGCCCGGTTGCGGCCCAGCAGTCGTACCAGCGCCTCCGGCGTCCGTTCGGCCGGTTCGGTCCACAGCGCCGTCGGCGGCACCCTGCTCGCGCCCGTCGCCGACCGCCTCCCGGCCCGGCGCGTGCTGGTCGGCTGCGACCTGGTGTGCGCCGGCTGTGTGGCGCTGATGACCGTCCCGGGCACCGGCATCGGGCTGCTGCTCGCGCTGCGCTGCGCACTCGCCGTCGTCTCGCCGGTGTTCTCCGGCACGCGCATGGCCACGCTGGCCGACGTCCTCGGCGACGGCGACCTGTTCGTCCTCGGCCGCTCCCTGCTGCGGATCGTCGCCCAGAGCGCCCTGCTCGTCGGCTACGGCCTCGGCGGTCTGCTGCTGACCGCCGTCAGCCCGCGCCGCGCCCTGCTGATCACCGTCGGCACCTTCCTCGCCTCCGCCACACTGCTGCGCTGCGGCACCCGGCACCGCACCGCCCGCACACGGCGGGGCACGGGCACCCCGCCCGGCCCGCGGACCCTGGTGGGCGGCCGTCGCGTACGCGTCCTGCTCCTCATGTTCTGGCTCCCGGCGGCGTTCTCCGTCGTACCCGAGGCGCTGGCGGCGCCGTACGCCGACGAGCTGGGCAGCGGCTCCGCGGGCCTCGGCCTGCTGATGTGCGCGCTGCCCGTCGGCACGGCGGCCGGTGAGCTGTTCGCCGGGGCCAGGCTGGGGCCGCGGGCCCGCGAACGCATCGCCCTCCCGCTGCTCTGCCTGAGCCTGCTGCCCTACCTCGGGTACGCCCTGCGTCCCGGGCTCACCGCGTCCCTGCTGCTCCTGGTGCTGTCCGGGGCCGGATCGGCGTACACCCTGGGCCTGGACCAGTGGTTCGTGCGGGCCGTGCCGGAGGAGGTGCGCGGGCGGGCCATGACCCTGCTGAGCGCCGGGCTGATGACCGTCCAGGGTGTGGGCATGGCGCTGGCCGGTGTGGCGGCGCAGGCGGCGGGGGTGCGTACGGCGGTGGCCGGGGCCGGTGTGGCGGGTGTGCTGTGCTGCTGCGCCTTGGCCGTGGCGGCCAGGGCCACCGAGAGGGCGCAGGAGGGCGGGAGGGCGACCGAAAGCCGAGACAGGGCTGCCCGGAATATGACCGGCCGGTAGGGTCTGATGACGTGCCGAAGCCTCTCAGCCTCCCCTTCGACCCCATCGCCCGTGCCGACGAGCTCTGGAAGCAGCGCTGGGGAAACGTGCCGTCCATGGCCGCGATCACCTCGATCATGCGGGCCCAGCAGATCCTGCTCGCCGAGGTCGACGCGGTGGTCAAGCCGTACGGACTGACGTTCGCGCGGTACGAGGCACTGGTGCTGCTCACCTTCTCCAAGGCCGGTGAGCTGCCCATGTCCAAGATCGGCGAGCGGTTGATGGTGCATCCCACCTCCGTGACGAACACCGTGGACCGGCTGGTGAGGTCGGGGCTGGTCGCCAAGCGGCCCAACCCCAACGACGGCCGCGGCACCCTCGCCGTCATCACCGACAAGGGCCGCGAGGTGGTCGACGCGGCCACCAGGGACCTGATGGCGATGGACTTCGGGCTCGGCGTGTACGACGCGGAGGAGTGCGCGGAGATCTTCGCGATGCTCCGTCCACTGCGGATCGCGGCACACGACTTCGAGGACGAGTGACGCCGGGTACGGGCGACCCCGGCCAAGATCTCCCGGAACGGGTGGTTACGCTCGACGGCATGAAGAAGAGCGTGCTGACCCGCTACCGCGTCATGGCCTACACCACCGGTGTCCTGCTGGTACTGCTGTGCCTGAGCATGATCGCGAAGTACGGGCTGGACATCAGCGGTGCCGCCGACGTCACCCGGGTCGTCGCCATCGCCCACGGCTGGCTGTACGTCGTCTACCTCGTCGTCGCCTTCGACCTGGGCTCCAAGGCGAAGATGCCGATCGGCAGGCAGCTGTGGGTGCTGCTCGCGGGGACGATTCCCACCGCCGCGTTCTTCGTCGAGCGCAGGATCAGCCGCGAGCTGCAGGCCAAGGTCGCCGAGCCGGCGCCGGCCGTCGCCAAGGCGTAACGAAGCTCACCGCCGTACGGACACCGTGCGGCGGTCAGCCATCGACATTTACTAGGACGTCCAAGTAAATTCGATGGTATGGACGCTCACGCCATCGAGGAGGGCCGCCGGCGCTGGCAGGCCCGCTACGACGCCGCGCGCAAGCGCGACGCAGACTTCACCACGCTCTCCGGCGACCCCGTGGAGCCGGTGTACGGGCCCCGACCGGGCGACACGTACGAGGGATTCGAGCGGATCGGCTGGCCCGGGGAGTACCCCTTCACGCGCGGGCTCCATCCGACCGGCTACCGCGGGCGTACCTGGACGATCCGCCAGTTCGCCGGGTTCGGCAACGCCGAGCAGACCAACGAGCGGTACAAGATGATCCTGGCCGCCGGTGGCGGCGGCCTGTCCGTGGCCTTCGACATGCCGACGCTCATGGGCCGCGACTCCGACGACCCCCGCTCGCTCGGCGAGGTCGGGCACTGCGGGGTCGCCATCGACTCGGCCGCCGACATGGAGGTCCTGTTCAAGGACATCCCGCTCGGTGATGTGACGACGTCGATGACCATCAGCGGTCCGGCCGTGCCGGTCTTCTGCATGTACCTGGTCGCCGCAGAGCGGCAGGGCGTGGACCCGGCGGTGCTCAACGGCACGCTCCAGACCGACATCTTCAAGGAGTACATCGCGCAGAAGGAGTGGCTCTTCCAGCCCGAGCCGCATCTGCGTCTGATCGGCGACCTCATGGAGTACTGCGCCGCCGGTATTCCCGCCTACAAGCCGCTGTCCGTGTCCGGCTACCACATCCGTGAGGCGGGCGCGACGGCCGCGCAGGAGCTCGCGTACACGCTGGCGGACGGCTTCGGGTACGTCGAGTTGGGGCTCAGCCGCGGCCTGGACGTGGACGTGTTCGCGCCCGGCCTGTCCTTCTTCTTCGACGCGCACGTCGATTTCTTCGAGGAGATCGCCAAGTTCCGTGCGGCGCGACGCATTTGGGCCCGGTGGATGCGGGACGTCTACGGCGCGCGGAGCGAGAAGGCGCAGTGGCTGCGGTTCCACACGCAGACGGCCGGTGTGTCGCTGACGGCCCAGCAGCCGTACAACAACGTCGTCCGTACGGCCGTCGAGGCGCTGGCGGCGGTCCTCGGCGGGACGAACTCGCTGCACACCAACGCGCTCGACGAGACCCTCGCGCTGCCGAGCGAGCAGGCCGCGGAGATCGCGCTGCGCACCCAGCAGGTGCTGATGGAGGAGACCGGGGTCGCCAACGTGGCGGACCCGTTGGGCGGTTCGTGGTACGTCGAGCAGCTGACGGACCGGATCGAGGCCGACGCGGAGAAGATCTTCGAGCAGATCAAGGAGCGGGGCCTCAGGGCCCACCCGGACGGGCGGCACCCGATCGGGCCGGTCACCTCCGGGATCCTGCGCGGGATCGAGGACGGCTGGTTCACCGGGGAGATCGCCGAGTCCGCCTTCCGGTACCAGCAGGCGCTGGAGAAGGGCGACAAGAGGGTCGTCGGCGTCAATGTCCACACCGGGTCCGTCACCGGGGATCTGGAGATCCTGCGGGTCAGCCATGAGGTGGAGCGGGAGCAGGTCCGCATTCTGGGTGCGCGGAAGGCCGCGCGGGACGAGGCGGCGGTGCGCTCCGCGCTGGACGCGATGCTGAGTGCTGCCCGGGACGGGTCGAACATGATCGAGCCGATGCTGGACGCGGTGCGGGCCGAGGCGACGCTGGGCGAGATCTGCGGGGTGCTGCGGGACGAGTGGGGCGTCTATACGGAGCCCGCCGGTTTCTAGGCGCCGTTGCCCTGTGTGGCCTTCGAGGGGGCTCCGCCCCCTGGAACCCTTTCGGTCGGCTCGGAAGGGACAGTGCCGGGGTCAGGACTCGGGCGGCTGCGGGGCGGCCGTGCCGCTCGACGTCAGGCCCAGGAGCAGTACGCGCGTGAAGTCGCGCACCCACCCCTCGTCCGCCGGCTTGCCGCTCAGCAGGGTGCGGTGGACCACCGCGCCCGCGACCATGTCGAAGATCAGGTCCCCCGTGCGGGCGGACTCCTCCGGGTCGGGCTCCGGGGGGAGTTCGCCGCGGCGCTGGGCGCGGGCGCGGCCCTGCAGGACCAGGCGCATCTGGCGTTCCACGATGGAGGCGCGGATGCGCTCGCGCAGGGCGTCGTCGCGGGTGGACTCGGCGACCACCGCCATCAGGCCGCTCTTGGCCTCCGGGCGGGCCAGGATGGCCGCGAACTGCAGCACCACGCCCTCGATGTCGGCGGCCAGGCTGCCGCGGTCGGGGAGCTCCAGCTCGTCGAAGAGTTCCGCCACCGCGTCGCACACCAGCTCGGGCTTGCCGGCCCAGCGTCGGTACAGCGTCGTCTTCGCCACCCCGGCCCGCGTCGCCACGTCCCCCAGGGTGAGCTTGGACCAGCCGAGTTCCACCAGCGCCTCCCGGGTCGCGGCCAGGATCGCGGTGTCCGCGGCGGCGCTGCGAGGGCGCCCGGTACGGCTGGCGGAAGTGCGGCTCTGCATCCCCTGACCATAACCGGCGGGATCTGTGCGGTCGTGAGGGAGATCACCGGCGCGTGGTGTCGCGCGGGGTCCGCTTGGCATTACGCTACGAGTCGTAGCGAAAGCTCGTGAGGGACGTACACGGGCGGCTTCCACGGGGGCGTGGGGTGGGGACCCGGCGCCCGCGCACGACACTTTTTCATTCCGACGCGGTAACGGGGGAGGATAGACGCATGCAGCCACGGAACATGTCCATGAGCGGCGTCGTCGACCTCGCCGCGGTGAAGGCGGCCCAGGAGGCCAAGGCCAAGGCCGAGCAGACGCGCGCCGAGGCCGCCCGGCAGGGTGGCACGGGGGCCGTCGCGCCGGCCGATCTCGTCATCGACGTCGATGAGGCGGGCTTCGAGAGCGACGTCCTCCAGCGGTCCGCCGAGGTGCCGGTCGTCATCGACTTCTGGGCCGAGTGGTGTCAGCCCTGCAAGCAGCTGAGCCCGGTCCTGGAGCGGCTGGCCGTCGAGTACGACGGGCGCTTCCTCCTCGCCAAGATCGACGTCGACGCCAACCAGATGCTGATGCAGCAGTTCGGGGTGCAGGGCATCCCGGCCGTGTTCGCCGTTGTGGCCGGACAGGCGCTGCCGCTGTTCCAGGGGGCGGCCGGCGAGCAGCAGATCCGGCAGACCCTGGACCAGCTGGTGCAGGTCGCCGAGCAGCGGTTCGGCATCACCGGCCTCACGGTCGACCCGGACGCGCAGGCCGGCGCCGCGCCCGCGCAGGAGCAGGCGGGACCGTACGACGCGGCGCTGAACGCCGCCGCGGAGGCGCTGGACGCCGGCGACCTGGGCGGTGCCGTCCAGGCCTACCAGAACGTGCTGGCCGACGACCCGGGCCACCCCGAGGCCAAACTGGGCCTGGCGCAGGCGGAACTGCTGCAGCGGGTGCAGGGCTTCGACCCGCAGAAGGTCCGTCAGGAGGCCGCGGAGAAGCCGAAGGACGTCGACGCGCAGATCGCCGCCGCCGATCTGGACCTGGTGGGCGGACACGTCGAGGACGCCTTCGGGCGGTTGATCGAGACGGTGCAGCGTACGGCGGGTGACGACCGGGACACCGTGCGGCGTCGGCTGCTCGAACTGTTCGAGGTCGTGGGCCCCGAGGATCCGCGGGTGGTGGGCGCGCGGAGAGCCCTCGCGCGCGCCCTGTTCTGACCAGTCGCTAAACGCCACGGCTTGTGATGCCGGGGTGAAAGGTTTGCCGACGAGTCGTCACGGTGGCGGCGCTTTACCAAATCTTGGTAATCGAGCAAACTGTTACTCGGAGTAAGTCGAAGCCGTTGGTCTGTCTGGTTTTGTCCAGGGATCAACGGCTTTGCTCTGCCCTGAAAAGCCACCGAGCGTCGCCCTCCGAGACCGGTCGGTCGTCCACCGGTTATCCGGCCGTTACTAGCCAGTAACGAACCCCCTTGTGTCCGGGCCGAGAATGCACCACGATCGGCGACGCTCGGTCCATTCCCACACCCCGGCAGCCGGTCGGGTCGCGGGAGCATCTGGGTCCCCACCGAGCAGAGCCGGCGGCAGTGGCGCCGGCTCTAGGGCAGGGGGGTCTTCGCCCAACAGCGAAGCCTGTCCAGCAAGGTTGTGCGTGATGCGTGTCAGGCGCGACCAGTGGTTGTCGCTCGGGGGTGATCGCCGGTGATTCGGGCGCGGTTCGCGCCACCGAGCGCGGGCGCTCTCCTTCCCGAGGACGTAGCACTTCTCCCATCCCTGCCTGGCTGAGCCACCGAAAGGGGCGAGTCCGGGCCAGGAGATGTACGTCCGAGAAGGAGGAAATATGGAGTCCCAGGTGCGTGGCGGGACCAGATGGAAGCGGTTCGCTGTGGTCATGGTGCCCAGCGTGGCCGCCACGGCGTGCATAGGTGTCGCCCTCGCGCAGGGCGCTCTCGCCGCGTCGTTCAGTGTGTCGGGTCAGTCGTTCAAGGTGACGGCGGACAAGCTGGTCGGTCAGGGCTTCGAGCAGTACGGGGCGATCGACAGCGGGTACACCCTCAGCGGACAGAAGACGGCGCACCCGGTTGCGGTCTCGGCCTTCAAGTCGGCCACGATCAACAACATGTGCCAGTCCGTTGTCACGCCGGACATCCCGCTGTTCGGCTCGGTGAGCCTGATCCTGAAGGCGGGCGCGGACAAGCCGGTCGAGGCTGACAACCTCTACATCGACGTCGCCGACCTCAACGCCGACGCCACCTTCAACAACATCGACATCGGTGTGGCCGGCAAGGACGCCAGCAAGGGTCCGGGCATGAAGGGCGGCGGCGAGCAGGCCAACCCGTACGGGTTCGCCCAGCAGGCCGACTCGGCAACGCTGACGGACGTGAAGCAGACGGCCTGGGCGACCACGGCCGGAACCTTCAAGCTCAGCGGGCTGCACATGTCGCTGCAGACGGGTACGCACGAGTGCTACTGAGCACGCGGTGATGGGCGGGGGAGCCGGTGGCGCCCCCGCCCGTCCACTCTCCGGCCGTGTTTCACACGCGGCACACATCACCACCACGGCAACGCCGCACCAGGGAGCTGTTTTCCATGAGCGCCGAGACCTCTGCTGCCGCATCCGGCCAGTTCACCCGCCGGAGGCTGCAGTTCCGCGCCTGGCGGGGCACCCGTCCGTTCTGGGGCGGACTGTTCACCATGCTCGGCGGATTTCTCATCCTGTACTTTCCGTACGCACACCTGCAGCTGGGCCACCTCACGATGACGATGGGGACGCCCGGCGGCTCCAGTTCCCTGATCATCGGCGCGCTGCTCATGGTCCTCGGCATCACCCTCTGGTTCCAGCTGCACACCCGGGTCTTCGCGGGTGTCGCGGCGATTCTGCTGGCGCTGGTGTCCATTCCGCTGTCCAACATCGGCGGATTCATCGTCGGCTTCCTGTTCTCGCTGATCGGCGGAGCGATGGCCGTGGCCTGGGCGCCGGGCGCGCCGCCGCAGCCGCAGCCGCCGGCCGAGGCGGCCCCGGGCGAGGGAGGTGCCCCGCAGACCGCGGAGCCGCCGCTGCAGTACCCGGACGCGGTGGAGTCGAACGACCTGTCAGGAACGAGCCCGGCCAACGGGGCGAACGGGAGGCACAGTGCCGGCTGACGAGGTGACCCGCGGGACCGATGTGGACGGGTCCCGCGCGAGAACCGGGCCCCGACACGCGGCCCCCAGAAAGCCGCTGTTCACCAGGTTCCACATGCCGGCCGGCAAGGCCATCGCCACCGTGGCGATGCCCACGGCGGTGCTGATGGGCATGGGCTTCACGTCCTCGCTGGCCCTCGCGGCCGGGAACGGCGGCAGCCCGTCCCCGTCGACCACGGCCAAGAGCCTGACGGCGGACGAGTACAAGAACTGCGTGAACGCGCTGAAGAGCTCCAAGGACGCGTCCCCGTCGCCGTCGCCGTCCGCCTCGAAGAGCGCCGACACGGCCACGCCGTCGCCCTCGGCGAGCGCCGGCGCCTCCAAGGACAGCCAGTCCGGTGGCACGGGCACGACCTCTTCGTCGGATTCAGGTTCCGGCGACAAGGCCACGCCCACGCCGTCCGCGACCTCCGGCTCCGGCTCCAACTCGGGCTCCGGCTCGTCGGGTTCGTCCTCGGGGTCCGGCGGTGCCACGGCCACGCCCACCCCGTCCGCGTCCAAGAGCAGCGGCGGTCTGCTGGACACCATCGGTAACACGCTCGGCGGCCTCCTCGGCGGCGGCAGCTCGGACTCGGGCAGCACTTCCGCGAGCCCGACGCCGTCCGCGACCCCGTCGGCGAGCGCGTCCCCGGACGCCTCGTCCACGTCGGGCACGTCGTCGTCCGCTTCCAAGGCCACCGGCACCGTGGGCGACACCGTCTCCAAGGCCACCAAGACGGTCGGCGACACGGTGAAGAAGACCACCGACACGGTCTCCAAGACGGCCGGGACCGCCACCCAGACGGTCAAGGACGCGGCCGGGTCGGTCACGCCGAGCCCCTCGGCGAGCTCCTCCACCTCGGCGCAGGACTGCCCGGCGGCCACCACCGACCAGGGCGGCGTCGACAACAAGGTGCCGGTGGCGGACGACCCCTGGTACCTCAGCGCCAGCTCGCTGCTGCTCAAAGGTGCCGACTACCAGGGCATCGTGGAGGTGAAGACGGCGTCCGGCACCACCAAGAAGGTGCTGAAGTACGTCATCTCCGACGGCACGGACATCGGCGACCTGCACCAGACGGTGAAGGACAAGCTCTCGGGCAAGACCTACCACGTGCAGGCGGCCGGCGGGTCGACGTCCACCATCCGGGGCGGCTCCACCACGATGTACACCGAGAGCATCTCGGGCAACCTCTTCGGTCTGATCCCGATGACGTTCACGCCCGACAGCCCGCCCCCGCTGAACCTCCCGCTCATCTACTTCACCAACGTGAAGGTGGTCCAGGCGGCCCAGTTCGGCGGCAACCTCCACGTGCCCGGCATGCACGTGTACACGACCGACTGACCGGTCCTCAAAGCCCGTTCGGGAGCCGCACACAGCTGAGGGCGCCCCCTGCTCCAGGGGGCGCCCTCAGCGCCGTACAAGGCCCTTACGGGGCCCGTCAGTTGTTCTGCGTGCTCAGGTGGTGGACGCGGAGCATGTTGGTGGTGCCGGGGACGCCGGGGGGCGAACCGGCGGTGATGATGACCGTGTCGCCCGCGTCGAAGCGGCCCAGCCGGGCGACCTCCTGGTCCACCAGGTCGACCATCTCGTCCGTGGTGTTGACGAACGGCACGACGTGCGGCTCCACGCCCCAGCTCAGGGTGAGCTGGTTGCGGGTGTTCTCGTCCGTGGTGAAGGCGATGATCGGCTGGATCGCCCGGTACCGGGACAGCCGGCGCGCGGTGTCACCGGACTGGGTGAAGGCGATCAGGCCCCGGCCGCCGAGGAAGTCGGCGATCTCGCAGGCCGCGCGGGCCACCGAACCGCCCTGGGTGCGCGGCTTCTTGCCCGGCACCAGCGGCTGCAGGCCCTTGGAGAGCAGCTCCTGCTCGGCCGCCGCGACGATCTTCGACATGGTCTTGACCGTCTCGACCGGGTACGCGCCCACGCTGGACTCGGCCGACAGCATGACCGCGTCCGCGCCGTCCAGGATCGCGTTGGCCACGTCGGAGGCCTCGGCGCGGGTCGGGCGGGAGTTGGTGATCATCGACTCCATCATCTGGGTCGCCACGATCACCGGCTTGGCGTTGCGCCGGCACAGCTCGATCAGGCGCTTCTGCACCATGGGGACCTTCTCGAGCGGGTACTCGACGGCGAGGTCGCCGCGGGCGACCATCACACCGTCGAACGCCATCACGACGTCCTCCATGTTCTCCACCGCCTGCGGCTTCTCCACCTTGGCGATGACCGGGACCCGGCGGCCCTCCTCGTCCATGACGCGGTGCACGTCCTGGACGTCCTTGGCGTCCCGGACGAAGGACAGCGCGACCAGGTCGCAGCCCATGCGGAGGGCGAAGCGCAGGTCCTCGACGTCCTTCTCGCTCAGCGCGGGCACGTTGACGGCCGCGCCGGGCAGGTTGATGCCCTTGTGGTCGGAGACGACACCGCCCTCGATGACGATCGTCTTCACCCGGGGGCCCTCGACGTCCAGGACCTTCAGCTCGACGTTGCCGTCGTTGATCAGGACCTGGTCGCCGCGCGCGACGTCGCCCGGCAGCCCCTTGTACGTCGTGCCGCAGATGTGCCGGTCGCCCGGCACGTCCTCGGTCGTGATGACGAACTCGTCACCGCGCTCGAGCTCGACCGGACCCTCGGCGAAGGTCTCCAGGCGGATCTTCGGGCCCTGCAGGTCGGCGAGGACGCCGATGGGCCGGCCGGTCTCCTTGGACGCGGCCCGGACGCGGTCGTACCGCGCCTGGTGCTCGGCGTGGGAGCCGTGACTGAAGTTGAACCGGGCCACGTTCATGCCCGCCTCGATCATGGCGACGAGCATCTCGTGGGAGTCGACCGCGGGGCCGAGAGTACAGACGATTTTCGAACGGCGCATGGGGCGATCCTATCGGTTTGTTTCGCTACGGAATATTCCGTCTGGCGGAAGATACAAATGAGTGGCGCACCGCTCAGGTGCTGCTATTCAGTTGTTCTTTCCGACCAGTGCGTAGGTCTGGGTCGCTATCTCCAGTTCTTCATCCGTCGGCACCACGGCGACGGCGACACGCGCATCCTGCGGCGAGATCAGCCTGGCCTCGTCCGCTCGCACCGCGTTCAGCTCCGGGTCGACCGCCAGGCCAAGGCTCTCCAGGCCCGCGATCGCAGCCTCCCGCACGGGCGCCGCGTTCTCGCCGACCCCGGCCGTGAACGCGACCGCGTCCACCTTCCCGAGCACGGCGTAATAGGCGCCGATGTACTTCTTGAGCCGGTGAATGTAAATGTCGAACGCGAGAGCGGCCGCTTCGTCACCCTCGTCGATCCGGCGGCGGATCTCCCGCATGTCGTTGTCCCCGCACAGACCGAACAGACCGCTCCTCTTGTTGAGAAGAGTGTCGATCTCGTCCATGGACATATCCCCAACCCGGGCCAAATGGAAGATGACGGCCGGGTCCACATCACCGGAGCGCGTACCCATCACCAGCCCCTCCAAAGGCGTGAGCCCCATGGAGGTGTCCACGCACCGGCCCCGCTCCACCGCGGACGCCGACGCGCCGTTGCCCAGGTGCAGCACGATGACGTTCACCTCGGCCGGGTCCTTGCCCAGCAGCCGCGCGGTCTCCCGCGAGACGTACGCGTGCGAGGTGCCGTGGAAGCCGTAGCGGCGGATACGGTGCCGGTCGGCGATCTTCGGGTCGATCGCGTAGCGCGCCGCCGACTCCGGCATCGTCGTGTGGAACGCGGTGTCGAAGACGGCGACCTGGGGCAGGTCGGGGCGCAGCGCCCGGGCGGTGCGGATGCCGGTCAGGTTGGCCGGGTTGTGCAGCGGGGCGACGGGGATCAGCCGCTCGATCTCGGACAGCACCTCGTCGTCGATGACCGTCGGCTCGGTGAAGAACATGCCGCCGTGCACCACCCGGTGCCCGATCGCGGCCAGTTCCGGCGAGTCCAGGCCCAGGCCGTCCCGGCTCAGCTCCTCGGCGACGGCCTTGAGGGCGGCGTCGTGGTCGGCGATCGGCCCGGTGTGCTCGCGGGTGTCGCCGGTGGTGAGGCAGGTGTGCCTGAGCCGGGAGGTCTGCTCGCCGATGCGTTCCACCAGCCCCACGGCGAGCCGGCTGGCGTCACGCATGTCGAGGAGCTGGTACTTCACCGACGAGGAGCCGGAGTTGAGGACGAGGACACGGGTCGCGGTCACGGTGTTCGAAAGCTCTCTGTGGGACTTCAGCTGGCGGGCGTCTGGGCCTGGATCGCCGTGATGGCGACGGTGTTCACGATGTCCTGGACGAGCGCGCTCCGGGACAGGTCGTTGACCGGCTTGCGCAGGCCCTGCAGGACCGGTCCGACGGCGATCGCGCCGGCCGAGCGCTGCACCGCCTTGTAGGTGTTGTTGCCGGTGTTGAGGTCGGGGAAGATCAGCACACTGGCCTGCCCCGCGACCTCGGAGCCGGGCAGCTTGGTCGCGGCGACGGACGGCTCCACGGCCGCGTCGTACTGGATCGGCCCCTCGATCTTCAGGTCCGGCCGGCGCGAGCGGGCGAGCTCGGTGGCCTCGCGCACCTTGTCGACGTCGGCGCCCGAACCGGAGGTGCCGGTGGAGTACGACAGCATCGCGATCCTGGGTTCCACGCCGAACTGCGCGGCCGTACCGGCGGACTGGACGGCGATGTCCGCGAGCGCTTCCGCGTTCGGGTCGGGGTTGACCGCGCAGTCGCCGTAGACCAGCACCTGGTCGGCCAGGCACATGAAGAAGACGGACGAGACGATCGACGACTCCGGCCTGGTCTTGATGATCTCGAAGGCGGGCCGGATGGTGGCCGCCGTGGAGTGCACGGACCCGGACACCATGCCGTCGGCCAGGCCCTCCTGGACCATCAGGGTGCCGAAGTAGTTGACGTCCGAGACGACGTCGTAGGCCAGTTCGACGGTCACGCCCTTGTGGGCCCGGAGCTGGGCGTACTTCTCGGCGAAGGCGTCGCGCAGTTCGCTGGTGGCCGGGTCGATCAGCTGGGTGTCGCCGAGGTCGATGCCGAGGTCGGCGGCCTTCTTGCGGATCTGGTCCGCCGGCCCGAGCAGCGTCAGGTCGCAGACGCCGCGGCGCAGCAGCACCTCGGCCGCGTGCAGCACCCGCTCCTCGGTGCCCTCCGGCAGCACGACCCGCCGCTTGTCGGAACGGGCCTGCTCCAGCAGCTTGTGCTCGAACATCATCGGGGTGACCCGGTCGCTGCTCGGCGCGGAGACCCGGCGGGCCAGGTCGGCGGTGTCGGCGTACCGCTCGAACAGGCCGAGCGCCCGCTCCGCCTTGCGCGGGGTGGCCGCGTTCAGCTTGCCCTCCAGCGAGAACAGCCGCTCGGCGGTAGGGAAGCTGTTGCCGGTCACGGAGAGCACCGGGGTGCCCGGGGCGAGGCGGGCGGCGAGGGTGAGGATCTCCTCGCTCGGCACCTCGTTCAGGGTGAGCAGGACGCCGGCTATCGGCGGGGTGCCGGCGCTGTGCGCGGCCAGCGAACCGACGACCAGGTCGGCGCGGTCGCCCGGGGTGACGACCAGGCAGCCGGGGGTCAGGGCGCCCAGCAGGTTGGGCAGCATGGCGCCGCCGAAGACGAAGTCCAGCGCGTCGCGGGCGAGCCCGGAGTCGTCGCCGAGCAGCACCTTCGCGTCGAGGGCGTGGGCGATCTGGGAGACGGTCGGCGCGGACAGCGCGGGTTCGTCGGGAACGACGTAGCAGGGCACCGGCAGCCGGGTGGCGAGCCGCGCGGCGATCTCGTCGCGGTCCTCGCGGGCCACCCGGTTGGTGACCATGGCGAGCACGTCGCAGCCCAGGCCGTCGTAGGCGCGGTAGGCGTTGCGGGTCTCGGCGAGCACCGACTCGGTGGTCTGCCTGCGGCCGCCGACCACCGGGATCACGGAGGCGCCGAACTCGTTGGCGAGGCGGGCGTTCAGGGACAGCTCGTCCGGCAGCTGGGTGTCGGCGAAGTCGGTGCCGAGGACGAGGACGACGTCGTAGTCACGCGCCACCAGGTGGAAGCGGTCGACCAGCGCGGAGACCAGCTCGTCGGTGCCCTGCTCGGCCTGGAGCGCGGACGCCTCGTGGTAGTCCATGCCGTAGACCGTCGCCGGATCCTGCGAGAGGCGGTACCGCGTCCGCAGCAGCTCGAACAGCCGGTCGGGGCCGTCGTGCACGAGCGGACGGAACACGCCCACCCGGTCGACCTGCCGGGTAAGGAGCTCCATGACCCCCAGCTCCACGACCTGGCGGCCGTCACCGCGGTCGATCCCGGTCACGTACACGCTGCGCGTCACGTGTGCACTCCGATCCGTCTCGTCTGCCCGACCACGTCATGTCCGGGTCTACGTCATCTCTTGGTCGCAAAAATCGCCCACCGAGGTGAGCGGAACCCTCTTGACAATACCCCTGGCTCCGGATAAGGCGCCCGTCAAGTGGCTCAGTGCCCCGGCGGACGTGAAACAATCGACACTGGCTCACCGGTAACGACAGCGAGCAGGAGACACAGCACGATGCGCATCGGAGTTCTCACCGCAGGCGGCGACTGCCCCGGACTGAACGCCGTGATCCGGTCGGTCGTGCACCGGGCGGTTGCGCAGTACGGCGACGAGGTCATCGGCTTCGAGGACGGCTACCGGGGTCTGCTCGACCGGCACTACCGCAGCCTCGACCTGGACGCGGTCAGTGGCATCCTGGCCCGCGGCGGCACCATCCTCGGCTCCTCCCGGCTGCAGCGCGACCGGCTGCGCGAGGCCTGCGACGGCGCCGCCGACATGGTCGAGGAGTTCGGCATCGACGCGCTGATCCCGATCGGCGGCGAGGGCACGCTGACCGCGGCCCGCATGCTCTCCGACGCGGGCCTGCCGGTCGTCGGCGTCCCCAAGACCATCGACAACGACATCTCCTCCACCGACCGCACCTTCGGCTTCGACACGGCCGTCGGCGTCGCCACCGAGGCGATGGACCGCCTGAAGACCACCGCCGAGTCCCACCAGCGCGTCATGGTCGTCGAGGTCATGGGACGGCACGCCGGCTGGATCGCCCTGGAGTCCGGCATGGCCGCCGGCGCCCACGGCATCTGCCTGCCCGAGCGCCCCTTCGACCCCGCCGACCTGGTCAAGATGGTCGAGGAGCGCTTCTCCCGCGGCAAGAAGTTCGCCGTCATCTGCGTCGCCGAGGGCGCCCACCCCGCCGAGGGCACCATGGACTACGGCAAGGGCGAGATCGACCAGTACGGCCACGAGCGCTTCCAGGGCATCGGCACCGCGCTGGCGTACGAGCTGGAGCGGCGGCTGGGCACGGAGGCCAAGCCGGTCATCCTCGGCCACGTCCAGCGCGGCGGCGTGCCCACCGCCTACGACCGCGTCCTCGCCACCCGCTTCGGCTGGCACGCCGTCGAGGCCGCACACCGCGGCGAGTTCGGCAGGATGACCGCGCTGCGCGGCACCGACATCGTGATGGTCCCGCTCGCGGAGGCGGTCACCGAGCTGAAGACGGTCCCGAAGGACCGCATGGACGAGGCGGAGTCGGTCTTCTAGGGAGCCGCTCTCCCGGACGGACGCGTCATCCTCCGGGCGGACCTGTCCTCCACGCCCTCCCAGAAGTTCGCCACGATCCGGTCGAGGAACTCCCGGCCGGAATCGCTGGCGCTCCTGCTGCCGCCGCCCCAGCTCAGGGTGGCGGCCATGTGCCCCTGGTAGTCGTCGTAGAGCCGCTGCAGGACCTCTTCGAGGACCTTCGTGTCCAGGGGCGCCAGCTTGCGCACCGGTCGCACATAGGCCTGCCAGCGGGTGGTCACCGCGCTGTGCAGCAGGTCGGCGAGCTTCGCCTCGCGGCCGGTGACGGCGACGAAGTCGGGCAGGGCGAGATCCAGCACCTGGGCGAGCGCGGCCGACTGGCGTTCGTTGCCCCTCCACTGCCCGCTGTCCTCCATGCGCAGATAGCTGCGCAGGTCCATGTCGACGGCGCGGGCGACGTCCTCGGGCGCGACGGCGCGGGCGATGCGGTGCTCGCGCAGGGTCTGCGGCCGGCCGAGCAGTTCGCCCGGGGAACACCACAGCACGCCGGCCAGCGCGGTGAGTTCCGGGTGGCTGGGGGCGGCGGAGCCGCGTTCCCAGGCGACCACCAGATCGGGTGTGACATACGGCAGCCCGTACGAGGCCCGCATGCCGTAGGCGACGTGCTCGGGGCCCATGCCGAGCGCGGCGCGCAGCCGGCGGGCCGCCGGGGCGTTGAAGGGGGGAGCTGAGGGTTGGCGCACCTCGCACAAGCTAGGGGTGCTCGTGACGGAATGGCTACGGTCTGTTCGGACAGGATCACGGATTGTCGGAACGTACAGTTCCGGCCGTTCGGTATGTAACGGACGGACCACCCTTACGGCTCATCCCTTGACCGCGCCGCCGAGTGCGAAACCGCCGCCCAGTCGCCGTGCGACCAGGACGTACAGAAGGATCACCGGCGTCGAGTAGATGACGGAGAACGCGGCGAGCTGGCCGTACGCGACCATGCCCCGGTTGCCGAAGAAGTCGTTGATGCTGACCGAGGCCGGCATCTGGTCCGGGGTGAGCAGCAGCATGAACGGGACGAAGAAGTTCCCCCACATCATCACGAACGAGAACACCGTGACGACGGCGAGCCCCGGCCCCATCAGCGGCAGCACGATCCGGACCAGGGACTGCAGCGAGGACGCCCCGTCGGTCCAGGCCGCCTCCTCCAGCTCCTTCGGCACCCCGTCCATGAAGTTCTTCATCAGCCAGATGGCGAACGGGAGTTGGGAGGCGGCGAAGAACAGGATCGTGCCCTGCAGGGTGTCGATCAGGTTCACGCGCACGAACAGCGCGTACACCGGCACCATGATCGCGGTGATCGGCAGACTCGTCGCGAACAGGATCGACAGCAGGAACGGCCGGTTGAGACGGGAGCGGAACCGGGAGAGCGGATACGCGGCGAGGGCGGCGCAGGCGACGGTCAGCGCGGTGGCGCCGCCGCACAGGATGAGGCTGTTGAGCAGCGGGGTGTAGGTGATGTCCGGGGTCAGGATCGCGTCGAAGTTGCCGAAGGTGAACCCGTCCGGGATCCTCACCCGGAGGTCCGCGTGGGGATCCACGGAGGACAGCACCACCCAGGCGAGGGGCAGCGCGAAGGCGACGGCGACGACCAGCAGGGAGACGTCGGCGGCGAGCCGCCGCGAGGTGCGCTTGCGGGACATCGTGTGCTCACACCTCCGTCCGCAGCAGCCGCAGATAGACGACCGAGAACAGGGACCCGACGAGCAGCAGGAGCAGGGCGACCGCGGTGCCGTACCCGATCATGCTGTTCTGGAAGGCCTGTTCGTACATGAACAGCGGCAGGGTCTGGCTCCTGTTCCCGGGGCCGCCCCGGGTCATCACCCAGATCAGCCCGAAGACGGAGAGCGTCTGCAGGGTGTTGAGCATCAGGTTGGTGCCGATGGACCGCCGGATCATCGGCAGGGTGATGTGCCACATCCGCCGCCATCCGCCGGCCCCGTCCACCTCGGCGGCCTCCGTGATCTCGGCGGGTATCCCGTCCAGCGCGGCGGAGTAGACGAGCATCGAGAACGCCGTGCCGCGCCAGACGTTGGCGAAGGACACGGCGAGGATGGGCAGCGTGAACAGCCAGTTCTGGCGCGGCAGATGAAGCCAGTCCAGGATGGCGTTCAAGGTCCCCTCCCGCCGGAAGAAGGCGTACAGCAGGAAGCCGGCGACCACCTCCGGCAGCACCCATGCCGTGACCACGACCCCGCCGGTGAGCGTGCGCACCGGTTTCGACGCCCGCTTCATGAGCGCGGCCAGGGCGAGCCCCAGCGTGTTCTGCCCGAGGAGCGAGGACAGCACGGTGAAGACCAGGGTCAGCCAGACGGCGTTCAGGAACGCGCCGTCCCGGAAGGCGCGCCGGAAGTTGGCGAACCCGACGAAGGACGCGTGCGCCTGACCGGTCAACTGCAGGTCGGTGAAGGCGATGTAGACGCAGTAGGCGATGGGGCCGGCGAGGAAGAGCAGGATCAGGACGACGGCGGGGGTGAGGGGGAGGGCCCGGGTGATCCGGCGGTGGAGTCTCACTTCCGGACCACTTGGCCGCCGGTGACGTCCTTGAGGGAGGAGTCGTAGGTGGCTGCGGCCTTCTCCGCAGACGTGTCACCGGTCGTGACGCTCTCCATCGCCTCCTGGATGGCCGTCGACACCTTCGGGTACGCGGGATAGGCGGGCCGGTAGTGGGTCGTGGCGACGAGGTCTGTGAAGAACTTGATGCCGGGCTGGGCGGTGGCGTACGAGGGATCGGCGGCGACGTCCTTTCGCACCGAGATCCCCGAGTTGGCGATGTACCACTTCTTGGCGTTCGCCTCGGTCTGCATCGTCCTGATGAAGTCGAAGGCCAGGTCGGGGTGTCCGGCCTTCGCCGGGACGGCCCAGGTCCAGCCGCCGGACATGCTCACCTTGCCGGGCGCCTGACCGTGCTGGGTGGGCATGCAGGCCAGCCCCAGCTGCCTGGACCAGCCGGGCCATGCACGCCCGCTGCCCGGGAGCCAGGTCTGCGGCAGCCAGGAGCCGTCCAGGTCGATGCCGAGCTTGCCCTGGGGGAGCAACTCGCCCATGACGGTGGTGGCGAAGTTGGGATCGAGGGCGTCGGAGACGTCGGGGCCGAGCTTCTCCTTGTAGACGGTCTCGACGAACTTCAGCGAGTCCGTGAAGCCCTGGCTCCCGGCGATCCACTTCTTGCTGCCGCTGTCGTACAGGGGATCGGTCCTGCCGTCGCCCGTGCCGTAGAGCAGCATCTCCATGGTCTGCATGGTGGATCGCTCGCCCGCCGGTTTGCCGGTGTAGACGTTGAGCGGGGTGACGCCGGGGACCTTCTGCTTGATGGTGCGGGCGGCGGCGAGGAGGTCGTCCCAGTTCCTCGGCTGCCAGTTCAGCGGCAGGCCGGCCTGCTTGAAGATCCGCTTGTCGAACCACAGCCCGCGGGTGTCGGTGCCGTCCGGAACGCCGTACGTCTTCCCGTCCTGGCCCTTCGCGGCCGCTTTCGCGGTGTCGATGAACTGACCCCAGTCGGGCCACTTGGCGAGATACGGATCCAGGGGCCTGAGGTACCCGCTGGTGATGTCGGAGTTGATGAGGAAGGTGTCCTCGTAGACGAGGTCCGGGGCGGTCCTCGGCGACCGCAGCATCTGCTGCAGCTTGGTGTAGTAGTCGGCATCCGGGGCCTTGATGGGCACGAACTCGACCTTCTTGCCGGGGTACTTCTTCTCGAACTCCTTCTTGATCCCGGCGAGGTAGGTGTCCATCACCTTCACGGAGTTGTCCGTGGACTGCTTGTAGGACACCTTGATCGTGTTCGGATCGCTCCCGGATCCGTTGCCGCAGGCGGTGAGGGTCGCGGCGGCGAGAGCGGCGGTGAGGAGGGCGGAGAGGGCGGCGGTGGGGCGCACGGGCATGACCTCCTGAGGGCGCACTTCTGCGTGGCCAGGTGGTTGCCGTGTGAAGGTAAGAGGAGTGGTCTAGTCAGGTCAATGGGGTGTGCGCGGGATTGGGTGCGTCACCGCCCCTGCGGCACCCACCGGTACACCAACTCCGGCCGCCCCACCTGCCCGTACAGCGGACTCCGGCCGGCCCGCCCCGCTTCCACCAGGTGCTCCAGATACCGCCGGGCCGTGATCCGGGAGATGCCCACGGCCTCCGCGACTCCGGCCGCCGTGAGCCCCTCGGAAGCCTCCCGCAGCGCCCCTGTCACCCGCTCCAGCGTCGGCCCGCTCAGCCCCTTCGGCAGCGCAGCGGGCGACGGTGCGCGCAGGGCCGCCAGGGCGCGGTCGACCTCGTCCTGGCCACTCGCCTCGCCCGCCGCCCCACGGAACTCGGCGTACCGGACGAGCCGGTCCCTCAGCGTCGCGAAGGTGAAGGGCTTCAGGACGTACTGGACGACGCCCAGGGAGACGCCCTCGCGCACCACGGCCAGGTCACGGGCCGACGTCACCGCTATCACGTCCGCGTGGTGGCCGGCCGCGCGCAGGGAGCGGGCCAGCTGCAGCCCGTGCACATCGGGCAGATGCAGGTCCAGCAGCAGCAGGTCCACGGGCGTACGGTCCAGGAAGCGCCGCGCCTCCGCGCCCGTGTGCGCCGTGCCGACCGCGACGAATCCCGGCACCCGGCCGACGTACATCACATGGGCGTCGGCGGCCACCGGGTCGTCCTCGACGACCAGGACCCGGATGGGCTGCTGCTCGTTCGTCATCTGCTGCCACCCGTGGGTGCGTGCAGCGGCAACCGCACCTCGAACACCGCTCCGCCCTCGCCATCCTCGTCGGACTCCGCCACCGTCAACGTGCCCTCGTGGCGGGTCACCGCCTGCCGGACCAGGGCCAGCCCGAGGCCCCGTCCGCCGGGACCGGCCGGCTTCGTCGAGAACCCCCGCTGGAATACCAGGTCGGCATGGGCCGGGTCGACCCCCGGGCCCGTGTCGGCCACCCGCAGGACCACCTCGGTGTCCGAGGCGTACGCCGTCACCGTCACCCGGGCCCGGACGCTGCCCTGCGCCGCGTCCACCGCGTTGTCGATCAGGTTGCCGAGGATCGTGACCAGGTCGCGGGCGGAGAGGTCGTCGGGGAGCAGGCCGTCGTCGAGGCGGCTGTCGGAGGACACCACCAGTTCCACGCCCCGCTCGTTGGCCTGGGCCGTCTTGCCGAGCAGCAGGGCCGCGAGCACCGGTTCACTCACCGCCGCGACCACCTGGTCGGTCAGCGCCTGGGCCAGCTCCAGTTCCGCCGTGGCGAACTCCACCGCCTCCTCGGCCCGGCCCAGCTCGATCAGCGACACCACCGTGTGCAGGCGGTTGGCGGCCTCGTGCGCCTGCGAGCGCAGCGCCTGGGTGAAGCCCCGCTCCGAGTTCAACTCGCCCATCAGGGACTGGAGTTCGGTCACATCGCGGAGCGTGACCACCGTGCCGCGGCGTTCTCCGCCGGACACCGGGGAGGTGTTCACCACCAGCACCCTCGACGCCGTCAGGTGCACCTCGTCCACCCGGGGCTGCGAGGACAGCAGTGCGCCGGTCAGCGGGGCCGGCAGGCCCAGGTCCGCCACCGAACGGCCGATCGTGTCGTCCTCCGGTCCGACGCCGAGCAGCTCGCGCCCGCCGTCGTTGATCAGCGCCACCCGGTACTGTCCGTCCAGCATCAGCAGCCCCTCGCGGACCGCGTGCAGCGCCGCCTGGTGATAGTCGTGCATCCGGCTGAGCTCGGTGGCGTTCATGCCGTGGGTGTGGCGGCGCAGGCGGGCGTTGACGACATAGGTGGCGACCGCGCCGAGCAGCAGGGTGGCGCCGGCGACCCCGAGCAGGGCCGTGACCTGGCCCTGGACCCGGGCGCTGATCGCCTCGACCTTGATGCCCGCGCTGACCAGGCCGATGACGCGGCCGTTCTCCTCGACCGGGGTGACCGCGCGGACGGAGGGGCCGAGGGTGCCGGTGTAGGTCTCGGTGAAGGTGTGGCCGTGCAGGGCAGGGCCGATACGGCCGAGGAAGCGTTTGCCGATCTGTCTCCGGTCGGGGTGGGTCCAGCGGATGCCCTCCGGGTTCATGATCGTGACGAAGTCGACGTCCGCGTCCCGCATGACCTGGAGGGCGTACGGCTCCAGGGCCGTCGTGGGGCGGGAGGTGTGGATCGCCGAGCGGACCGAGGGGGCGTCCGCGATGGACCGGGCCACCGCGGTGACCTGGCGGACCGCCGCGTCCTCGGCCTGCCGCCGGTCGCCGACGTAGGTGAACAGCGCGTACCCGGCCACGACCACCGCTATCAGCACGGCCTGCATGGCGAACAGCTGGCCGGCCAGGCTGCGGGGGCGGGGAAGGGACGGAAACCGCATGTCAGCAGTGTGCCTCTCGGGTTAAGCATGAACTAAATGAACGGAAGGGTGACCGCCCTCACAGCTCGGGAGATAGTCACGGCATTCCCCGAACAACGCCCGGACGTGAGCCGCACGCCGGTTGTTCGCCGACGAAGACGTCAAGGAGGGCAGTCGTGGCCGCCAACACCCCCGTTACGGCACCTGCCGCACCCCGCGTGAAGCGGGACCGGACCCATTACCTGTACATCGCCGTCATCGCGGCGGTCGTGCTCGGCATCGCCGTGGGGCTGATCTGGCCCGACGCCGCCGTCCAGCTGAAACCGCTCGGTACCGGCTTCGTGAACCTGATCAAGATGATGATCTCGCCGATCATCTTCTGCACGATCGTGCTCGGGATCGGGTCCGTACGGAAGGCCGCCAAGGTGGGCGCCGTCGGCGGTATCGCCCTCGGCTACTTCCTCGTGATGTCGCTCGTCGCGCTCGCCATCGGGCTCGTCGTCGGCAATGTGCTGCACCCCGGCGACGGGCTGCACCTGACCAACGCCCTCAAGGCGACCGGGCACGCGCAGGTGTCCAGCGACGCGCTGCCGCCCGTCGACTTCGTGCTGTCGATCATCCCGACGTCGTTCGTCTCCGCCTTCACCGGGGGCCAGGTCCTGCAGACGCTGCTGGTGGCCCTGCTCGCCGGGTTCGCGCTGCAGGCCATGGGCTCGGTCGGGCAGCCGGTGCTGCGCGGCATCGAGCACATCCAGCGGCTCGTCTTCCGCATCCTGTCGATGGTCATGTGGGCCGCGCCGGTCGGAGCCTTCGGTGCGATCGCGGCCGTCACCGGTTCGGCCGGGCTGGACGCGCTGAAGAGCCTCGCCGTGCTGATGCTCGGGTTCTACGTCACCTGTGTCCTGTTCGTCTTCGTGGTGCTCGGCGCGATCCTCCGGGTGGTCGCGGGCCTGAACGTCTTCTCGCTGTTCAAGTACCTGGCGCGGGAGTTCCTGCTGATCCTGTCCACCTCCTCCTCCGAGTCCGCGCTGCCGCGGCTGATCGCGAAGATGGAGCACCTGGGCGTCAGCAAGCCGGTCGTCGGCATCACCGTGCCGACCGGCTACTCCTTCAACCTCGACGGCACGATGATCTACATGACCATGGCGTCGCTGTACATCGCGGACGCCCTGGGCACGCCGATGTCCGTCGGCGAGCAGATCCCGCTGCTGCTCTTCCTGCTGCTGGCGTCCAAGGGTGCGGCGGGCGTCAGCGGTGCGGGTCTCGCCACCCTGGCCGGCGGTCTGCAGTCGCACAAGCCCGCGCTGGTCGACGGGGTCGGGCTGATCGTCGGTATCGACCGGTTCATGAGCGAGGCCCGTGCGCTGACGAACTTCGCGGGCAACGCGGTCGCCACGGTGCTGGTGGGCACGTGGACGAAGGAGATCGACAAGGAGCGGGTGCGGCGGGTTCTCTCCGGGGAGCTGCCGTTCGACGAGACCACGTTGATGGACGAGGGCCGGGAGAGCGTCGCCGAGGTGCCCGAGTCCCGGGAGGAGGGGCTGGTCAAGGCCTGATCCGCCGAAAGAAGCCCCGGATGTCCGGCCCCGCCTGAACCCGGGCCGGGCATCCGGAACCGCCGCCGGGCGGCTGAGTCTTCCCCGTACCTCAGCCGCCCGGCTTCTTTCGTTTCCCCTCGCTCACCCTGGCCACCAGCTCGGTGGCCGTCGAGGCGGGTACGCCTGCCGCGGTCAGGACCGTGACCGTGGCCGAGCGGCCCGCCTCCTGTGCCGTCAGGAGGCCGTCGTTCACCGCCTCCGTCACCGCGAAGAGCAGCTGCTCGTGCACGTACGCCAGCGCCGGCGCCGGCAGGGGTGAGCTGAACACTCCCTCGTCCAGGCCCTGTTGGAGAAGCCGGACCTTGCCCGCGCGCAGCGGGGCGAGGCGTTCGCGGATGCCCTGGACGGTGACCGTGCGCTGGGCCAGGGCGATGAGCAGCCGGTAGCGGTCGGCGATCTCCCAGACGGCGAGCACCGAGCGGGCCACCGACTCCGCCGGGTCCGTCACTCCGTCGCGGGCGTGGGCGTCCGCGTCCGCCAGTGCTGCCACGGCCTCGTCGACGAGGGTGCTGATCAGCGCCTCACGGCTGGGGAAATGGCCGTACACCGTCCGTCGTACGACTCCCGCGGCGCGCGCGATCTGGTCCATGGAGGCGTCGGGGTCGCGCAGCAGTTCGGCGAGGGCGACGTCGAGGATGCGGCGCCGGTTGGCGTCGGCGCGGCTGTTACCCGTGGTCATGGCCGTCATTCTGCCTTCCCGAGTCAACTTGCACAGCGGTGTGCAAGGGCGTACATTGCACATGGTTGTGCAATTGCACGGTGCTGTGCAAATCCACTCCGCACCCCACGTTCTCGTCGCACACCGAGGAAGGCGACCCCTGCCATGCGACTCGTCATGACCGAACCGGTCGAAAAGATGGAGCGCCCCTACGCCCGGCGCTGGTGGGCACTGCTCGTGCTCTGCCTGAGCCTGCTGATCATCGTGATGGCGAACACCGCCCTCACGGTCGCCGCGCCCGACATGACGAAGGACCTCGGGCTCTCCAGCGCCGACCTGCAGTGGGTGATCGACGGCTACACCGTCCCCTACGCGGCGCTGATGCTGCTGCTCGGCGCCATCGGCGACAAGTACAGCCGACGCGGCGCGCTCGTCCTCGGGCTCCTGGTCTTCGGCGGCGGTGCCGTCTTCGGCTACCTCGCCGACAGCGCGGCGACCGTCATCGCGGCCCGTGCCGTCATGGGCGTCGGCGCGGCGCTGATCATGCCCGCCACGCTCTCCCTGCTCGCCGCGACCTTCCCGCGCGCCGAGCGGGCCAAGGCGATCACCCTGTGGACCGCCACCGCCGGTCTCGCCATCGCCGCCGGACCCGTGGTCGCCGGCGCCCTGCTGCGCGACCACGGCTGGTCCTCGACCTTCCTGATCAACGTGCCCATCGCGGCAGTGGCGATCGTCGCCGCCTTCGTCCTCGTCCCGCCGTCCAAGGCGGGCCACCACGACCGCATCGACTACGTCGGCGGACTGCTGTCGGTGATCTGGACCGGCTCGCTCGTCTACATGATCATCGAGGGCCCGCACTTCGGCTGGGGCGCGAAGGCGATCACGGCGGCGGTCGTCGCCGGCGTCGGCCTGGCCGCCTTCGTCGCCTGGGAACTGCGCCACCCCCGCCCGATCCTCGACGTCCGCCGGTTCGCGCACCGCCGGTTCGCGGGCGCCAACCTGGCCGTCGCCCTGTTCTTCCTCGCCGTCTTCGGCGCCTTCTACTACCTCACCCAGCACCTGCAGTTCGTCTTCGGCTACGACGCCCTGCAGACCGGCGTCCGCATGCTGCCGCTGGCCGGAGCGGTCTTCGTGGGCTCGGCCCTCACCGGCTGGCTCACCCCGCGGGTCGGCATGAAGTGGACCGTCACCGCGGGCATGGTCGGCGGCACGACCGCGCTGGCCCTGCTGACCCGGGTGGACGCGGCCTCGACGTACGCCGACTTCCTGGCGCCCCTGATCATCCTGGGCCTCGCCATCGGCCTCGCCCTCTCGCCCTGCACCGACGCCATCATGGGCGCCTTCCCGGAGTCCGAGCTGGGCGTCGGCGGCGCGGTCAACGACACCTCGCTGGAACTCGGCGGCTCCCTCGGCATCGCGATCCTCGGCTCGCTGCTCGCCACGTCGTACGGCAACCATCTCAGCGACGCCACCGCGGGCAGCAGGCTCCCGGCGAGCGCCCTGGACACCGCACGGGACTCGGTCGGCGCCGGATACGCCGTCGCCCAGGGCATCGGCGACAAGGCGCACGCGCTGGCCGCACAGGCGGCACACGCCCAGAACCCCCAGCAGGCCGCACAGCTCAAGCAGCAGGCCGCCGAACTCGCCTCCGGCGCCCGCCAGATGGCCGACGCGGTCGGCTCCGCCTTCTCCTCCGCCGTCGCCCACACCAGCCTGGTCGGCGCGGTGGTCCTCGGCATCGGCACGGTCCTCGTGGGCATCCTGCTGCCGCGCCGTGAAGCCGCCGCGCCGGAGGTGAGGACCGAGGAGAAGGAACTGGTGAACAGCGGCGCCAACTGAACGTTCCGCACCTCCATCCGCTAACGTGCCGCTCCGGATCAACCGGAACGGCACGTTCGTGTGCGGCGTCAGTACATATGAGTCAGTACGGGTTTGGAGGCACGGGGGAATGAAGATCGACTGGGACCGGCGGACCTGCGCGCGCAAGGGTCATGTGACCTACGCGCCGGACGACCCCCGGCTGCGGATCCGGCTGCACGCCGAGACCGCGCTCGGGGACGTGTGGCGCTGCCTGCGCTGCGGTGACTTCGTGCTCGGCGAGCCGCACGGCTCCGGCCCGGCCGGGGACGCCCCGCTGGTGCCCCGCGGAAAGGTCCTGCGCGACCTGTTCATCCTGCGCTTCCTGGCGGTCGAGCGGGCCGTGCGCGGGGTGTTCATCGTGCTGGTCGCGGTCGCGGTGTGGAAGTTCAGCAACAGCCAGGACGCGGTCCGCCGCCTCTTCAACCAGAACCTGGATGTCTTCCGCCCGGTGTTCAAGCACTTCCACTACGACCTCGACCACTCACCCGTCGTCGGCTCCATCCAGAAGGCGTTCGGCTACAAGCACAACACCCTCCTTCTGGTCGCCGCCCTCCTCCTGGCCTACGCCCTGATCGAACTGGTCGAGGCGGTCGGCCTCTGGTACGCCAAGCGCTGGGCGGAGTACCTGACCGTCGTCGCCACCGCCGCCTTCCTCCCGCTGGAGATCTACGAGCTCACCGAGAAGGTCAGCTACCTGAAGATCGTCACGCTGGTCCTCAACATCCTCGCGGTCCTCTACATCGCCCTGGCCAAGCGCCTGTTCGGCCTGCGCGGCGGCCGCCGCAAGTTCGAGGAGGAGCGCCACAGCGCCTCCCTGATGGAGGTGGAGGAGTCGGCGGGGGTGACCGTCTGATCCGGCCTTCCGGGTCCCGTCTTGCCTTGACGCCGACGTCAACACCTACGGTCGTAGGCATGCGAATCGGCGAGCTGGCCGCACGGGCCGGGACCAGCACCCGCACCCTGCGCTACTACGAGGCGCGGGGGCTGCTGCCCGCCCGGCGCGACGACAGGGGACACCGCACCTACGACGAGAGCGACCTCAGGCTGCTCCAGCAGATCCGGACGCTGCAGGACTTCGGCTTCGAGCTGGAGGAGACCCGCCCGTTCGTGGAGTGCCTGCGTGCCGGGCACCCGGAGGGCGACTCCTGCCCGGCCTCGCTCCAGGTCTACCGGCGCAAGCTGGGCGAACTGGACGCGCTCATCGGGCAGCTGCAGTCCGTGCGGGAGACGGTCGCCGGGCAGCTGCGGCGGGCCGAACTGGCCCGTGACGTGCTGGCCGCCGAGGCGCTGGTTCCGGGTGGTCCGGAGCCCGTGTGCGAGCTGGGAGGGCTTTCGCGATGAGCTTGGTGAGCGGACTGGACGAGGTGACGGACGCCGATTTCCGCACGGCGGTGATCGGTTCCGACCTTCCGGTGCTGGTGCAGTTCACGGCCGACTGGTGCGGTCCGTGCCGGCAGCTCGCGCCTGTGCTGAAGGACATCGCCTTCGAGGAGGGCGACCGGCTGAAGATCGTGCAGCTGGACGTGGACCGCAATCCGGAGACGACCCTCGCCTACGGGGTGCTGTCCACGCCGACCCTGATGGTCTTCCGGGACGGTGAGCCGGTGCGGTCGATGGTGGGGGCGCGGCCCAGGCGGCGCCTCATGGAAGAGCTGGCCGACGTGTTGTAAAGCGCCGCGGAGCACGGCCGCCCACGAAAAAATCCCCTGAGCAATTGCGCTCGGGGGATTTCTGTGCGTATATTCAGTGGTTCGCGACTTGAATGTCAATGGTCGCAGAGAAGTTCAGTGAGCACAGTATATCCGGGCGGGAGCGGAATTGTCAAACACCGAATTTCCAGACGATGAATTGCGGCACGAGCAGGAATTCATCGACGGACTGTACGCGCGCGTGGACGCACTGCGCGGCGATGCCGAGACCTCGGTCGCGGACGCGCTCGCCCAGGGCGACAAGCCCATGCAGGCCCGGCTGGAGCGGGACATCCTGGTCGCCGAGCGCTCGGGGCTGCTCGCCGCGCTGAACGCCGTCGACGGCTCGCTCTGCTTCGGCCGGATCGACCTCGCCGACGGCACCGCCCACCACATCGGCCGGATCGGGCTGCGCGAGGACGACGCCGAGCGCACCCCCGTCCTCATCGACTGGCGGGCCGACGTCGCCCGCCCCTTCTACCTGGCCACCGGTCACACCCCGATGGGCCTGCGCCGCCGCCGGCACATCAGCACCGAGGGCCGGACCGTGACGTCCCTGCACGACGAGATCCTCGACCTCGGCGACGCCACCCGCACCGGCTACGAGGACCACAGCGGCGACGACGTGCTGCTGGCCGCGCTGAACTCGGCCCGCACCGGCCGCATGAGCGACATCGTGCAGACCATCCAGGCCGAGCAGGACGAGATCATCCGGGCGCCGTACCGCGGGGTGCTCGTGGTCGAGGGCGGGCCGGGCACCGGCAAGACGGCGGTCGCGCTGCACCGCGCCGCCTACCTCCTCTACGAGTACCGCGAGCTGCTGGCCCGCCGGGCCGTCCTGATCGTCGGCCCCAACCCGGCCTTCCTCGGCTACATCGGTGAGGTGCTGCCCTCCCTCGGCGAGACCGGGGTGCTGCTGGCCACGGTCGGCGAGCTGTTCCCCGGTGTGAAGGCGACCGCCGGCGACACCCCGGAGGCGGCCGCCGTGAAGGGCCGCGCCGACATGGCCGACGTGCTCGCCGCCGTCGTACGCGACCGGCAGGCCCTGCCGGACCCGGTCATCGCGATCGAGCACGACCGTGAGGTCCTGATGCTCGACGACGGACTGGTCGCCGTCGCCCGGGAGCGCACCCGCGCCGCGAAACTGCCGCACAACGCCGCCCGTGAGTACTTCGAGGGCCACATCCTCAACACCCTCACCGAGCTGTACGCCGAACGCGTCGGCACCGACCCGTACGACGGCTCCAGCCTGCTCGACGCCTCCGACATCACCCAGATCCGCGACGAACTCGCCGAGAACCCCGAGGTCTGGGACGCCATCGACCAGCTGTGGCCCCGCATCACCCCCCAGCGGCTCGTCGCGGACTTCCTCGCGGAGCCCGAGGGGTACCTCAGCGAGGAGGACGCCGCCGCCGTCCGGCGCCCGGTGACCCGCGCATGGACCGTCGCCGACGTCCCCCTGCTGGACGAGGCGGCCGAACTCCTCGGCGAGGACGAGCGCTCGGCACGGGCCCGTGCCGAGCGCGAACGAGAGACGCAGATCGCTTACGCCCAGGGCGTGCTGGACGTGTCGTACGCCTCCCGGACGTACGAGTTCGAGGACAAGGAGGACAGCGACCCGGACGCGTCGGAGGTGCTGTCGGCGCACGACATCATCGACGCCGAGCGGTTCGCCGAGCGGCACGAGGAGGCCGACCACCGCAGCGCCGCCGAGCGCGCCGCGGCCGACCGTACCTGGGCGTTCGGGCACATCATCGTGGACGAGGCGCAGGAGCTGTCGCCGATGGCCTGGCGGCTGCTGATGCGGCGCAGCCCGACCCGCTCGATGACCCTGGTCGGCGACCCCGCCCAGACCGCCGAGGCGGCCGGTGTCGGCGCCTGGGCGGACATCCTCGCCCCCTATGTCGAGGACCGCTGGGAGCACACCCGGCTCGGCGTCAACTACCGCACCCCGGCCGAGATCATGGAGCTGGCCGCGGCCGTGGTCCGCGCCGAGCACCCGGACTTCGAGCCGCCCAGCTCGGTCCGGTCGACCGGGGTACGGCCCTGGGTCCGGCGGGCCGACGGTGACCTGCCCGAGGCCGTGGCCAAGGCGGTCGCCGAGCTCACCCCGGCCGAGGGGCGGCTGGCCGTCATCGCCCCGCGCGAACTGCACCGCTCGCTGGCCACCCGGCTGGACGGCGTCACGGCGGGCGCCGAGCCCGATCTGACCCGCACGGTCGTGCTGCTCGACCCCCGCCAGGCCAAGGGCCTCGAGTTCGACTCGGTCCTGGTGGTGGAGCCGGGCGGCTACGGCACCAGCGACCTGTACGTCGCCCTGACCCGGGCCACCCAGCGGCTCGGGGTGCTGTACACGGGCGAGCTGCCCCAGGCCCTGGCCGCGGGCGTCACCGGGCCGTAGCGGGACTCCCGCCGGGCGTCCCGCCGGGCACGGCGGCGGGCGGCTCGGGTGCGGCGAGGAGGACAGGGCCTAGGCGGGCCGCAGCCACACCGTGGCCAGTGGGGGCAGGGTCAGCCGGATGCTCGCCGGACGGCCGTGCCAGGCCTGGGGCTCGGGTTTGATGACGTCGGGGTTGGTGACATCGCCGCCGCCGTACCGTGCGGCGTCCGTGTTCAGGGACTCGTGCCAGGCCGGCACGTCGTCCGGGACGCCGAGGCGGTAGTCGTGGCGGACCACGGGGGACAGGTGGGAGACGGCGAGCAACGGGTTGCCGTCGGCGTCCAGGCGCAGGAAGGCGAAGACGTTGTCGTCCGCCGCGTCCCCGGTGATCCACTGGAAGCCCGCCGGATCGGTGTCCCGCTGCCACAGCGCCGGGGTCGCCCGGTACAGCGCGTTCAGGTCCCGTACGAGATCCCGTACGCCCCGGTGGTCGGCCCCGGCGCCGTAGGACGGGTCGAGCAGCCACCAGTCGGGGCCGTGCGCCTCGGACCACTCGGCGCCCTGCGCGAACTCCTGCCCCATGAAGAGGAGTTGCTTGCCGGGGTGGGACCACATGTAGCCCAGGTAGGCGCGGTGGTTCGCGCGCTGCTGCCACCAGTCGCCGGGCATCTTCGACACCAGGGACCGCTTGCCGTGCACGACCTCGTCGTGGGAGATCGGCAGGACGTAGTTCTCGCTGTAGGCGTACACCATCGAGAAGGTCATCTCGTTGTGGTGGTACTTGCGGTGCACCGGCTCGTGGCTCATGTACTGCAGCGAGTCGTGCATCCAGCCCATGTTCCACTTCAGGCCGAAGCCCAGCCCGCCGAAGCCGCTCGGGCCCTGGTGGTGGGTGGGGCGGGTGACCCCGTCCCAGGCCGTGGACTCCTCGGCGATGGTCACCACACCCGGGCAGCGCCGGTACACGGTGGCGTTCATCTCCTGCAGGAAGGCCACCGCGTCCAGGTTCTCCCGGCCGCCGTGCTCGTTCGGCGTCCACTGGCCCGGCTCGCGCGAGTAGTCCAGGTAGAGCATGGAGGCGACGGCGTCCACCCGCAGGCCGTCGATGTGGAACTCCTCGCACCAGTACACGGCGTTCGCCACCAGGAAGTTGCGCACCTCCCGGCGGCCGAAGTCGAACTCCAGGGTGCCCCAGTCAGGGTGCGCGGCCCGCAGCGGATCGTGGTGCTCGTACAGCGGGCGCCCGTCGAACTCGGCCAGCGCCCAGTCGTCGCGCGGGAAGTGCGCGGGCACCCAGTCCATCAACACCCCGATGCCGGCCTGGTGCAGCCGGTCCACCAGGTACCTGAAGTCGTCCGGGGTGCCGAGCCGGGCCGTCGGGGCGTAGAAACCGGTGACCTGGTAGCCCCAGGAGCCGCCGAAGGGGTGCTCGGCGACCGGCATCAGCTCCACATGGGTGAAGCCCATCTCCCGTACATAGGACGGAAGTTGATCGGCCAACTGGCGGTAGGTGAGCCCCGGCCGCCAGGAGGGCAGGTGGACCTCGTAGACGGAGAAGGGCGCCTCGTGCACGGGGGTGTCGGCCCGGTGCGCCATCCACTCCGTGTCGCCCCACTCGTGCCGCGAGACATCCACGATCGACGCCGTCGCGGGCGGCGCCTCGGTACGCCGGGCCAGCGGATCGGCGCGCAGGGTGCGCGAGCCGTCCGGGCGGGTGATCTCGAACTTGTACGCCTCGCCCGCGCCGATCCCCGGCACGAACAGCTCCCAGACCCCCGAGGAGCCCAGCGAGCGCATCGGGAAGCCGGTCCCGTCCCAGAAGTCGAAGCCGCCCGCGATCCGCACCCCCCGCGCGTCGGGCGCCCACACCGCGAACCGGGTGCCCGGCACCCCCTGATGGGTGGTGACGTGCGCGCCGAGCGCCTGCCACAGCTGCTCGTGCCGGCCCTCGCCGATCAGGTGCAGGTCCAGCTCGCCGAGCGTGGGCAGGAAACGGTAGGGGTCCTCGGTGTCCAGGACGTTCCCCTCGTACGCCACCCGCAGCCGGTACTCCGCTGCGCCCGCGAGCGGCAGCAGCCCCGAGAAGAACCCCTCGCCGTCGTCGTGCAGCTCGGCCCGCAGCTCGCCGGTGACGACCGTGACGGACAGCGCGTACGGACGGAAGACCCGGAAGGCCACGCCGCCGGGCACCGGGTGGGCGCCCAGCACCGAGTGCGGGTCGTGGTGGGTGCCGGCCAGCAGCCGCGCACGGTCGTCTGGGGAGACACCGGCCGCCGGCCGCTCGTGCGCCGGCACCTTCTGCCGGGGAACCGTCTTCTCCTTGGCCTTGGTGTGCTTCTTGCCCTTCGGGGTCACGGACGAGCCTCCTGGTTCTTCACGCGGCGAGGCGACGGATCGCCGAGAGCGGTACGGGCAGCCAGTCGGGGCGGTGCCGGGCCTCGTAGACGAGCTCGTAGACCGCCTTGTCGGTCTCGTAGGCCCGCAGCAGCACCGGGTCGGTGCGCGGATCGCGGCCGGCCACCTCCGCGTACCCGGAGCAGTAGGCGGCCCGGCAGACGCGCGCCCAGTCCGGCGCGGGCGGGGTCACGGAGTGGGCCGCGTAGTCGAAGGAGCGGAGCATCCCCGCGATGTCCCGCACCGGTGGCTGCGGCATCCGCCGTTCGGCGGGCGGCCGGGCCGGCTCGCCCTCGAAGTCGATCAGGGACCACTCCCCGGAAGGGGAGCGCAGACACTGGCCCAGGTGCAGATCGCCGTGGATCCGCTGCGCGGTCCAGGTACGGCCCTCGGTGGCGAGTGCGGCCAGCGCCGCGTAGGCCGAGCGCAGTCCGCCCTCGTACGGCCGCAGGCCGGGCACCGCCTGGACGGCCGCCTCCAGCCGCTCGGTCATCCCGTCGGCCAGCGACTGCAGCTGCACATGGCCGAGGGTGACCGTCGGCAGGGCGTGGGCGAGTGCGGTGTGCACCTCGGCGGTGGCCCGGCCCAGCGCCCGCGCCTCGGCGGCGAAGTCCTCGCCCTTGGCCAGCTCGCGCAGGGCCAGCTCCCAGCCGTCGCTCGCCCCGCTGACGAAGGGCTGGAGCACCGCCAGGACGTACGACCGTGTCCCCAGCTCGGCGTGCAGCCAGGCCGTCGGCGCGGGCACCCGGGGGCAGCCCTCGCGGGCCAGCGCCAGGGGTATCTCCAGGTCGGGGTTGACGCCGGGCACCACCCGGCGCAGCAGTTTCAGGATGAACGTATCGCCGTAGACCACCGACGAGTTGGACTGCTCGGCGGTCATCAGCCGGGCCACGAGACCCTCGCGGATCTCCTGGCGCGGATCCCGCTCGAAAAGCAGCCCGCCGACGCGGGCCTGGGTGCGCAGGGCCTCCAGGAGCACTTCGGCGGGCCGGGTGTCGTACAGGGCCTCGTACACCGTGCGTCCGGCGAGCGGCCCGTCCTCCACATGTCCGATCAGCGCGGGCGCCAGCCGGGGCGGCAGCGCCTCGCGCACGCCTATGAGGAGCTGGTAGCAGTCGCCCGGATGCGGCTCGGCGCCCAGCACGGACGGCTGGTGGACGCGCAGCAGCAGGTGGTACAGGCCGAGCCGGCCGTCGGGCGGCAGCAGTTCGGTGACGGCCACGGGGGTGAACCCGGTGACCGGACGCCCCTTGCCGGCGAACCAGCGCTGCCTCGGCAGCCACTCGCGCAACAGGGGGTCGAGCGAGGCGAGGAGAGGAGTGGTGCTGGAAGAGGTGACCGTTTCCGCCATGGGCGTCACGTCCTTTCCCCGGGGAGTCGGGGTGTTAGTGATGCGTGCCCCGGGTGGGGCGGTGGAAACCGCCCCACGAGGGCCCTCTAGGCGACTTCCCGCCGCAGCCGGAACCAGTAGAAGCCGTGCCCCGCGAGGGTGAGCAGGTACGGCAGCTCACCGATCGCCGGGAAGCGGACCCCGCCGAACAGCTCGACCGGGTGCCGGCCGCCGAACCGGCTCAGGTCCAGCTCGGTCGGCTGAGCGAACCGCGAGAAGTTGTGGACGCACAGCACCAGGTCGTCCTCGTACTCGCGCAGAAAGGCGAGCACCGCCGGGTTGGTGGACTGCAGCTCGTTGTAGGACCCCAGTCCGAAGGCAGGATTCTGCTTGCGGATCTCGATCATGCGCCGGGTCCAGTGCAGCAGCGAGGACGGCGAGGACATCGACGCCTCGACGTTGGT
>NZ_JBIATN010000054.1:0-34237 GCF_042891825.1 Streptomyces sp. NPDC001852 | reverse complement strand
TGGCCAGTCCGTGAAGCAGGAACCCGGCAGCCGGGCGACCGGCCAAGCCACCTGACCAAGGAATCCCGGTCCCTTCAGGGCCGGGAGGATGTCAAGCGGAACTTGCCGGTGCCGTCTCACGGCTTCGGGAGCTTCAATAAGACGAGGCTGGTGGCCCGTACCGGACGGCCAACAGGGCCACGTCGTCGTCGTTGTCCGGTGGGCGCCCCCGCGCCAACAGCTCGTCGGTGAAGGATTCCAGGGGGCGGTGGGCCAAGGACGCGGCGTGGCGGCGCAGACGGTTCAGGCCCTCGTCCAGGGTGTGGCTCGGGGACTCGATCAGGCCGTCGGTGTAGAGGAGCAGGGTTGCCCCGCGAGGCAGTTCCGCTGTCGCGTCGGGGCGAACCTGGCCGGGTGTGACACCCAGGAGGATCCCGTGGCCGTCGGTCAGATAGCGGGCCATGCCCTCATAGGTGACCAGCAGCGGCGGTGGATGGCCCGCGTTGGTCCAGGACAGCTCGCACTGGCCGGCGTCGTTCTCACTCATGCGGGCAAAGACCAGCGTGGCCATGGAGACCTCCGCGATGTCCAGCGTCGCCCGGTCGAGCCATTCCACGATCTTGCTCGGTGGCTTCTGCTGGGACACCGCGTACGCGCGGAGCATGTTGCGCAGCTGGGCCATGCCGGCCGCGGCCTCCAGGTCGTGGCCGACGACGTCGCCGATGGCGAGAGCGGTGGCGCCGTCCGGCAGGGTGAACGCGTCGTACCAGTCGCCGCCGACCTCTGAGGCGTCCGGCGCGGGCAGGTAACGCGCGGTCATGCTGCGGCCGGGCGTCCGCGGGAGCTTCGGCAGCAGATGGCGCTGCATGGTTTCGGCGACCTTGCGCTGGCGCTGGTAGAGGCGGGCGTTCTCCAGGCCGAGGCTGGCGCGTCGGGCGACGTCCTCCAGCAGGGCGGCGTCGGTCGCGGTGAACCGATCGGGCTGGTCGGCGCGGCCGAGGGTGAGGGCGCCCAGTACGTCGTGCAGGCTGCGCAAGGGGACCACGATCGCCGAGTGCATGCCGGTCGCCTCGAACAGGCGCCGCTGCTCGACCGCAATGCCGGAGTCGGGCGGTCCCTGGTAGGTCTCGGGGCCGGCGAAGGAGGACGTGACGCCGCGCAGGGCGCGGGAC
Organism: Streptomyces sp. NPDC001852; assembly: GCF_042891825.1. Lineage (NCBI taxonomy): Bacteria > Bacillati > Actinomycetota > Actinomycetes > Kitasatosporales > Streptomycetaceae > Streptomyces > Streptomyces sp. NPDC001852. The sequence continues at coordinate 33,086 of NZ_JBIATN010000054.1, read as the reverse complement.
AGGGGCATCGGGGACTCCTGGGGCACGGGCGGCATGGGCCCCTGGAGGTCCTCCCGGAACGCCACGGTGCCGCCTTCCGCGTGGGCGACGGCGAAGCGCGACACTTCGTCCCGCTCGCTGATCAGATCGATGACGGCCCAGTCGGCGATGCGGGGCACCACGAGGTTGATCAGGCGGCGCAGCGCCTCGTGGATGTCCAGGGTGGAGGTGAGCAGGGTGGTCGTCTCGGCGAGCAGAGCGAGCCGTTCGAGTTCGGAGAGCCGTCCGCCGGCCGGTGGCCGCTGGGCGGGACGCCCGGAGCGGCCGGCGGAGTGAAAGAGGAAGAGTGTGGCGGACGGACGGCTACCGGTGTCACAGGGCGTGGCCAGCCATGCCACCGGCAGCAGCGTGCCGTCTCCACGCTCGAGCCACTCGTCCGCACCCTGCTCCGTGCGCCCGCCGAGGATGCTTTCCCGCATCCGGCACTGGGCCCTCGGCACGGGCTCGCCGCAGCTGGTGCGATGCAGTAGATCGTGGGCGTCCTGGCCGACCAGATCCGACGCGGGGCGGGCCAGGAGTTCCTCGCCACGCGCGTTGACGGCGACGATGAAGCCCTGTTCGTCCGTCAGGTAAGCACCCGTACCGAGGGCGTCGAGGGCCCTGACAACCGCTTCCTGCGGACCCTCCGGGCCCCTCATTGCTGCCTCCCTCACCGGAAAAATCGCCTGGACCATCGCTGCGATCCGGGTTCCCCCCTGGGACAGGGCCGACCCTCGCAAGGCGCACCGGACCAACGCCACAAGGGGCAGCGCCCCTCACGACGTCGATGGGTTGTGCACCTCGTTGTGCTGCAGGCCAAAGCAGGTCAGACCGTGTTTTTGCGCGAGGGCAAAGACCGCACGGGAGAAGCCGTCGGCCCGCGTCCAGCCGACGCAGAGGATCAACCTATGCTCGTTCGCGTCGGAGCTCACCTCCACACGAAGTCATCGATCGCGTCTTCATCCGGGTTGTCGGGGTCGGGGGACCCAATCAGCAGATCCCCCGGGGGGGCGAGACTCCGCGGGTCAGGCTGAACAACGGTGTCATCGCCGTCGTCCAAGCTCTGGCACACAAGGAGTGCCCGGTCGGCCCTGATCGGCGTCGGCTCGTGCCGGACATTGAGATCGAAGCTGGTTGCGGATCGTTTCGAGGGATGGCTTGACCTGGGGAGGCGTGTGGAAGAACTCAAGCTCCGGGGGCTGAGTCGATGGTTCGGCTGGAGGCTGAGCGTGAGCTGCTGTCGCAGCTGGTGATCACCCGGGAGACCGCTGGTGAGCTCCTGGCGAGGATGGCCGGTGGCGATCCGGGAAAAGCGGTACGGGATGCGCTGCTGGCGGCGGAGGATGTGTCGCAGTTCGCAGGAGCGGAACGGCGGGTCGTGGGGGTGCTGGCGGTGCAGAAGTGGCAGCCGGGCCTGGAGCCGGAGGTGCTGCCACGGGTCGACCAGGACATCTTGGTGACCAGGCCCTCGAAGCGATCCGCCGCCGCTGCGGCCATGTGCCGGGTAGACGACAACCCCCGACTCCTGGTGTTCGCGGCAGGTGACATCGACGCGTTCTACCAGGCCAGGATCGCCGTCCCCCGCACCCGCGACATGCCGCTGGTGATCCAGGCCGACGGCAAGGGCATCGTCATGAGGCCCGAGGTCCTGCGCGAAGCGACCCGCCGGAAGGCCGCCAAGGGCGCCCCCGCCGGCCGCCGCGCGCCCAGCGAGAATCCAACCGGAAGCGCATGGCCACCATCGCCTGCGCCCGGAAGGTCCGCCCACCCGTCCCCGGAGCCGACGGCAGCCGCCTGCGTCGTCGCGGGCGGGGGTTCACACAGCGGAGGAGCTGTCCACGGCACATTCCGCCCGCTGCTGCGGTCGGCGAGGGGTCCCTCGGTGGTTGCCGACGCTGTGTCGGGGCACTCTTCGGCCATGGAGGACAGCCGTCCCACCCGTCCCCCGACCCGTGCCTTCGTGTTGGGCGGCGGCGGTGCGCTCGGCGCCTACGAGGTGGGCATGCTCAAGGCTCTCTTCGCCGCCGCCGTGCACCCGGACCTCGTCGTCGGCACCTCCGTCGGCGCGATCAACGGCGCCGCCGTCGCGGCCGACCCGTCACGGGCGTCGGTGGCCCGGCTCGCCGACCTGTGGACCGGCCTTGGACGGGCCGGCGTGTTCTCCGGATCGGTACTCGGGCGGCTGGGCACCGTCGTACGCAGCGGCACTCACCTGTACCACCCCACGCCGCTGCGCGAACTGCTCTCCTCTCACATTCCGGTGACTGATATCGAGGATCTGGCTCTGCCGTTCCAGTGCGTCGCGGCGAACATCGAACGGGCCGCAGAGCACTGGTTCGCCGCCGGACCGCTGGTGGACGCCGTGCTCGCCTCGTGCGCAGTGCCCGGGCTGCTGCCGCCCGTGCGGCTCGATGGTGAGCACTTCGTCGACGGCGGCCTGGTCAACAGCATCCCCGTCGACCGCGCGGTGGCCCTGGGCGCGACCGAGGTCTACGTCCTGCAGGTCGGCCGCGTCGAGCAAGCCCTCTCCCCACCGCGCGCTCCCTGGCAGGTGGCCCTGGTGGCGTTCGAGATCGCTCGTCGGCACCGGTTCGCCCGCGACATGGCGGACCTGCCACCCGGCGTCACGGTCCGCGTCCTGCCCTCGGGCTCGGGCCGCGAGGAGGGCACAGCCACCCTGCGGCAGCTGCGGTACCGCAGCTTCGGCCGGACCGCCGAGCGCATCGAGCGCGCCTACGCTGCCTCCTCCCGGTATCTCGAGACCGCACTCAGCGCACCCGGCGGCACGCCATGACCGATGCGGGTGTGGCCCGAAGACGCCCGGCGCGGCTGACCGGCAAGGTGGTCACCGGGCTGCGCCGTACGACCAGCACCGCACTGCTGCTCGCCCTCGTCCCCACGGTTGCCGCGCTACTCGTCGCCGCGTGCGTGCTCAGTGCGCCGGTGTCACTGGCCAGGCGCGGCCCGTGGAGGCCGGTACGGATCACCGGCTACGTCCTTCTGTACCTCCTGGTGGACTTGGCCGGGCTCGTGGCCGCCGCCGGTCTGTGGGTGCGACGACTGCCCGAGGGACGGGCGGGCGAGGAGCGGCGCGCCGCGGATGTGTTCGCCGTGCTGGAGAGGCTGCTGTGGCTGCTACGCCGTGCGGCCGAGCGGGTCTTCAGGCTCCAGGTGGAGGTGACTCCACCGCTCCCAGGCCACAGGGGACACGCAACGGCGCCGGTCCTGGTCTTCGCACGGCACGCCGGGGTCGGCGACTCCTTCCTGCTGCTCCAGATACTCCTCAGCCAGGCCGGACTGCGCCCTCACCCCGTCCTGAAACGGACACTACGCGCCGACCCCGCTCTGGACGTCCTCATCGGGCGGGTCCCCCACTGCTTCCTTCCGCATTGCAAGGGCCGGGCACAGGACGCGATCGGGAACCTGGCGGCCCGGCTGGGCCCGGGCGATGCCCTCGTGATCTTTCCGGAGGGCGGCAACTTCACACCGCGCCGGCGCCGACACGCGATCGCCTCCCTACGCCGCCGGGGATTGCCTCGCCGCGCCTCCCGCGCGGAACGGATGCACCATGTCCTGCCGCCGCAGGACGCCGGTGCCCTCGCCGCGCTCGCCGCCGCGCCCGCGGCCGACGTCGTCTTCGTCGCCCACACGGGCCTCGACGTCGTCCACTCCGCGCGCACCGTCTGGAGCCGGCTGCCGCTCCGGGAGGGCGTACGGGCGTACTGGTGGCGCATACCCGCACGCCGCGTCCCTCCGGGCGACGATGCTCGCAGCCGGTGGCTGCTCGCCCAATGGGCCCGCGTCGACCGCTGGATCGCCGACCATGCGACATCGCACGCCACGCATGCATGAGTAGACGGCATCAAACACGGTGGGACGGCCGACAAGGGCAACCGGAATCTGCACGCGCCTGACTCAGCAGTCGATCACCCGACGGCCGTGAGCAGTTGTCCCAGGAGCAGCGGGCGCCGGCGAAGCCCCTCCAAGGAGGCCTCGGCGCAGAGCTGCGGGCGGGGCCGTGATGCCGGTTCCCGGTGTCTTGGAGTTTTACCCCAGTCGTAGAGCTGCCCAGGGATTCCCGCTTTCGCGTTCAGCATGGTGCTGCGGTTGGCACTGCTGTCGATGCGTACGCGAAGTGCGCCGCCGAAGGCCTTGTGGCCGGAGGGGATCTATGCGATCAAGGGGCGTCCGTCCTCCCGCCGCTCCACGGATCGCCGTCGTGTACGGCTGGCATGGGCGCCTGCTGATGGGCGTTGTGGGATCAGAGCCAGGAGTGAACCACCAGCGCCGGCGTTGTGCACGGCTGCGAATGCTGATCAGCGCGGAGGTACAGGACACCCGCCTGGTCACGCTCGACGTGGTGACCGCGCTCAGCGCCCGACACAGCCCGCGCCGAGGTGACGGCTGACGGCAGCACTGATGGTGATCGTGCGGTCCGGAGTGCCGCGCGGCAGTGATACGGGCGCCGGGCGGATGGGCTGCTGGATCCGCTGCCTGCGTCCTGCCGAGTGCGCCAGTCGTCCGCGCCGGGTGCCGGCCTCGACCGAAACGATCAGTCAGGGACTACGGCGTATCCGTGCCCGCCTCTATCCGTCAACTCACTGCGACCCGTCACATTCAGCGTGCGATCCGGTGCCCGCGATGCCGAAAGCGGATCGCAGCGAAGACGAGGTCCGCGAGCAGCACAACGGCGCCAATGATCAGCAGATAGAACAGGCCATGCGTGGCGAATCCGACGATGCCCAGGATGAGGGCTACGAGGATCAGGAGCAGAAACACAATCATCGACTCTCCCGGTGGCCTCGGTGGTTCAGCGGCGGGCCAAGCGGCGTTCGCCGCCCGCACCCGGGGCGTAGTCGAGGGCATAGTGCGCGAAGACGGCCGGCTCGTCCGAGGCGGGAAGCTCGCCGTCGGGGTCTATCGCGGGGGCCTTCTTGACCAGGGTCTTGTCGTAGGCAACCTTCACGTACCCAGGACCGACGGTCGCGTCCACGAGCGGCACGAACACCAGGCGTCGGCGAGTGGGCAGACCTGTCATGACCGTGGCACAGATCGGCTTGTCCGTCGCCGTGTCCACGTATACCGCCTCCAGGACACCGATCTTGTGGCCCCCTGGATCGAGCACGTCATGACCACGCCACTCACGGATGTCGCCTGCCTCGAACACGATGAACCTCCGGTTTCACGAGTACCCCCCGATCGGGTGGGGATAGCTCTCGCAGCATCGCTCGACCCGAACCATCGGTGACAGGCCGGCCAGAAGCTCCAGCACCAATCGGGGAGGTGGAAAGCTGCGCGATGCCCGGGCGAAGAGATCGGGGCGGCACGTCCGCGTGCTCTTCGCGTAGGCGGCAGACGAATCGACGCGCTCGAGCCCTGCCCGTGGTGCGGACGTCATCGCCCAGTCGCCGGTCGCCCAAGGTCTGCGATGTGCAGCACACCGCAGCTCGGATCGTGGCGCCCTGCCTGCTGTTCGCGGCTGTCCCGGCAGGAAGCACGCCTAGGGCCTGTCCGGCGGGTCAGGGACAGAGGCGTCCACCCGAGCTGCCATGGGGCGCTTTAATGCCCAGGTGGTGAACTGGACGCAGATGCAGGACTGCTATGGGGATGTCGATCGTGTCCCCGCGCTTCTGGAACTGGTGGAGCTCGAGAACAGCGCCGAAGCATGGGAGGAGCTGGGATACCGGCTGGTCCTCGAACACGACCTCGTCTTCCCCGCCAGTTTTGCCGCCCTGCCACGCCTGATGCGTCTCGCATCGAGGAGCGCACCGGCGCGTGGGCTGGCCGGAACGATCCTGCGACGCGCGGCAGGACACCACGGCTGCGACGATCTGCTGGCGGACTGCGCCGACGCGATCGCGGAGTTCCACAAGCTGTTGGACTGGCACCTGCAATCGAGGCCGGTCGACTACCTCGCGACCTTCCTCGATGCGCTCGCGGCCAAGGAGGAGTACCACTGGAGTGCCGTCCTGGGGGACTTCACGGACGACTTCTACCACCTGGCCTGCCCTAACTGCGCCGTGGAAGTGACGATCGCCATCGGGGACCATGGGCGCTACTCAGCGATCCGGGACTGGCACCTGGGTGACATGGACCGTCGCGGCCTACGGCCGGCGTCCTCCGAGGAACTCTCCGGCATCGGCCGGTGGATGCACGAGACTGCCGTCCGCGACGGACACGAGGCCCTCGCCGACGGAATCGCCCACCTCTTCGGCAAGGCTGAATGCCCACACTGTGCCAGCGTGTTCAATATCGCGGACGAGTACACATCCGCCAATTGCCCCGTCCTGCAGTAGGCCGGGTCGAATCGGAAGTGGGCGGGAGGGCTCAGGAGCGGAGCCACAGCCGGATCGCGGTGACGGTCACCGTGTCGTGGAAGACGTAAGCCCGTTTGTCGAATCGAGTGGCCACGGCGCGGAAGCCTTTGAGGGCGTTGATCGTTCGCTCGACCTCGTTCCTGCGGGCATACCGGGCCCGGTCGAAGCCCGCGGGCCGACCGCCCTTGCTGCCACGGTTTTGACGATGGGACTGTTGGTCGCGGGGCTCGGGGATGGTGTGCTTGATCTGCCGACGTCGCAGATAGCGGCGGTTGGGGCGGGAGCTGTACGCCTTGTCGCCGCTGAGGTGGTCCGGCCGAGTGCGAGGACGCCCGCCGGCCCGGCGCGGCACACGGACGCGCTCCAGCACCGGGATCATCCACGGCCCGTCGCCTGCCTGCCCCGGCGTGATCAGCACGGCCAGCGGACGCCGCCCGCCTTCACCCACCAGATGAATCTTCGTGGTCAGCCCTCCCCGGGAGCGGCCCAGCCCTTCGTCGTCCCGATGATGAGCGGGCCGACTCCGCCGACCGGGGACCCGCGCAGGCTGCTTTCGTGCACCGGCCGCGTGCTGGTGTGCCCGGCAAACCGTCGAGTCCACCCCCGCCATCGTCCAGTCGAGACGGCCCTCGCTATCGGCGTCGGCCTGGACGGCCCGCAAGATCCTGTCCCACGTGCCGTCCGCCGACCACCTGCGATGCCTGTCATGCACCGTCTTCCAGTTGCCGAACCGCATCGGCAGGTCCCGCCACGGGATGCCGGTCCGTTGCCGGAAAAGAATGCCGTTGATCACCGCACGGTGGCTCTTCCACCGTCCGCCCCGGCCTGCGTTCCTCGGCAGGTGCGGTTCCAGCCGGGCCCACTCCGCATCTGTCAGATCACCCCGCCCCACACGGCACGGAACGATTCACCAGTCAGGCCACCACGCGACCCCTCGGACAGGTCCTAGTGGACCGGAGGCATCACCAAGACCATCGTCGCTGGCGTCATCGCCGTCGGGGGTGTGGTCACTGACACCGGCAGCGCGCACGCCGACAGCGCGTCCCTCTCCCGATCGGACGCGAGGTCCGGCCACTCCAACCATCCGCCTGGCCCCCTCCAAACTGCGCTGATCCCGTGAGCCGCAGCCTTCGGGCATGGTGCTGCCGCTGAGCCTCAGCGGCAGGACATTGAACCGTTGGCGGGTACGGGGCGGAAGGTGCGGCGGTATGCCTGGGGTGTGACGCCGATTGCGGCGTGAAGGTGCTGGGGCAGGAAGACAGCGGTGCCGAATCCGGCGCAGTTGGCGACGAGGTCGACGGGCCAATCAGTGGTCTGCAGCAGGTGCCGGGCCAGGTCGACGCGCTGGCGGATGAGCCACTGGCCGGGGCTGGTGCCGCCGGGCCTTCCCCCAAGGCCGGGTAGTCAGCGTTTTCGCAGGTCACGCAAGTGGGGCTGGAGACCACAGAGTTGCGGCGTAGAGGCCGGGGCCGAGTTTGTGGATGAGGCCGCTGGCGGCCCACCGATTCAGTTGTCTGTACATGGTCTCCAGGGTGACATCGCCGAAGTGGGCGGGCGATGTCGCGGGGCTGCCAGAGACGCGTGGGGTCTTCGTGGAGCAGGGCCAGGATGCGTGTCGGCGCCGCGAGGCTGGGGCCGCGTGCCGGTCGTCCCGGGAGGCCGAGGGAAGTGCGGGTGAGTGATCCACGGGTTCGAGGACAGTGACGTCGAGGTCGGTGACGCTGCGGCTGATGTCGGGGTGGCTGTCGTCGCGTCGCTCGCTGTAGCGGGACATCGGTGACTTGACCTTGCGGGTGCTGACCCGTTGCCGGCGGGGCTGGAGCAGGGCGGTCAGGATCCGACGGCCGATCATCCCGAGACGAGTGTCCCGATCGGTGTCCGCGGTGACGATGCCGGCGGCCTGGATCACCTGGTCGCGGGCTGTGTGGAGCGTGATACTGAAACAGCAGCGGTCCGGGTCGGTGCCGGGGAGGGGGACTCGGCGGCGTCGACCATCACGGTGCGTAGGACCTGGTAGGGCGTGAGCAGTGACCACATCTCCTGCTCGATGCCTGCCGGGTCGCCCGAGCGAAGATTGCGCCCGTTCATGATCGTGTGGCGGAGTGCGTAGTACGCGGATTCATGTTCCCACCGCTGGTGATAGAGGCCCACCAGCACGGTGGCGGGGTGACGGCGGGCGTCGGTCAGGGTGCTGACCAGTCGGTAGGATCCGGTGAAGGACGTGCTGTCCGCGCAGGTCACGGCGAGCCGCGCATCGATGATCCGGACTTTCACGGTGCCGATCACCGACAGGTAGGAGCCGTAAGCGAGGCGGGTGAGGACCGGCGTGCGCAGGTTGCTGCGGAGCCGGCCCAGGACCTGGGTGCTGCAAGGTAATGGTTGTTCTCGTATTCGACGGGTGGGACGTGGCCTATCTCACCGTGGCTTCGGTGGTTGTACCAGTCGGCGTACTCGGCGGTGGCGAGAAGCCCGCTTTCGAATTCAGTAGCGACTCGGGGGAATACTTGCCAGCCCCTCGGGGAGCATGGCGCGGGCGGCGCGCACCAGGTCCAGGGATTCCCTGAGCAGTTTGATCTGCCCGTTCTCCGCCACCAGACGCCCGGCGTAGAGCTGGCTGAAGGTCCGCCCCGTGGTGGTCATTCGCTCAAGAGACCACTCGCCGAACACCTGGTCCGGAGTTTCGATCAGTATCTCGACGTGGTCGAAACCGAAGTCCGGCACGACGGTCAGCAACCCTGTGATCAGTTCACGAATCGCGGCTGGTCCCTCAACGCGAGACGGCAGACCGATCGAGTCCAGATACGGAAGCTCGATCGCCCCATCGGCGGCGAAAAGGGCTGCTGCTTTATTCGGGTCGTTGATGTTTCCGGTGTAAGCGAGCAGCAACTCGCGGGCATTCTGCATACGCCTTCTTCTCTGGAAATCGAACCTACGGTATTTGTGCGCTACGGGCACCTGCTCATTGCCGTCGAGGGCGGCCAGGAGCCGGGTGAGGGTGGCATGGGACGGGGCGCGCCGAGTCTGGACGGTGGCGGCGGATGCCGAGCTGTTCCAGCACCGTGGTGGTGGCGCGCTGTCCCCACTCGGTGATCTCGGTGATGGTCCGTGCGCCGGAGACGGCTGCGGAGGCGCAGACCAGCAGCAGGCCGACCAGGGGGTACACACCGCCCGCGACGCGAACGCGGGTCGGGCACGCGTTGGAGGTGGGCGCGCAGGCGGCCGGCGTCCTGCTGGTGGAAGGGGCCCAGTTCGCCGGGGCGGCAGGGATCGGGGAGGTTGGAGCGGCAGGCACGGGACCTCAATGTGATCAGCGGGCGTAGACACCCTGATGATCATCGATCTCGTGCCTGTGCTGTTGTCGCGTCAACTCCCGCTGAGCACAGACGATCTACGCGATCCCGGAACTTGCAACCGCCCTGGACGAAGCTGAACCGGGAGGCGTCCGCCTCCACCGGGGCTATTCCGTTGTTGCTCCGGGATCTTCCGGACACGGGCTGGGTGAGCACTTGATGCTTGTCAACTGGCATAAGCCTGCGAGACCTTGAGGGTGTCCTCATAGAGGTGGAACTTGACGATCTTGTCGCCCTCCACCTGGAAGTGCATCGCGACAGGCATTTCGTAAACCCTGCCGGTGCTCCTGGCTTCGCGCGTGAACCGACCCAGCATGACTGCGTGATCGCCATCGACCAGCAGGGCCTCGACCTGGTCCACGCTTTTCTCCGGGACGATGTTGTCCACGAGGGTCCGCAGGTAGTCCGCCACGTCGCTGCCCTTGGAGCGGTGTCCGGTCCAGGGCAGGGAGGGCGAGCCGGGAACGCACCAGTCGATGTCTTCCGCGAACGCTGCGGCCACCGCGTCCGGGTTTCCAGCGGCGAGCAATCCGAAGAACTTCTCCACTACCTCACGCGTGGCCATGATCAGGAACCTTTCAGAGCGGTAGAACTGGAGCGTCGCCCCAGGATGAGGAGCTGCATGAATCGCCGGTTCTGAAAGCGCGCGAGAAACAGCGGAACCCGTCGAAGGATCAGGAGGGAAATTCATGTGCAGGCCAAGTAGAACAGTTATGGACTGCACAGTCAAGAACCATGCCCGAACGCCTTGCGGAGGGCATGGATGGCCTGCTCGATGGCGGCCGTCGCCGCCTGGGTGGGACGGACGGGGTTGAGCATCATGAAGTCGTGGATGATGCCGTTGTAGCGGACGCTGGTCGTGGGCACGCCAGCCTGAATCAGGCGGCGCGCATAGGCTTCGCCTTCGTCGCGCAGTACGTCGTTCTCATCCACGATCACCAGCGCCGGCGGCAGCCCGGACAGCTCCTCCGGGCTGGCCCGCAGCGGTGAGGCGGTGGCTTCCGCGCGCTGCGCGGGGTCAGTGGTGTAGGCGTCCCAGAACCAGGCCATGGACCTGGCGGTCAGAAACGGCCCGCCTGCGAACTCCCGGTAGCTTGCGGTGTCCTGGGCGGCGTCGGTCACGGGGTAGTACAGCGACTGGTGGACGAACCTGACATCGCCGCGCTGCTTGGCCATGATGGCCAACGCGGCGGCCATGTTGCCGCCGACGGAGTCCCCGGCGACCGCCATGCTGGAGGCGTCCAGGCCCTCGGCCGCGCCGTTCGCGGTCAGCCGGCGTGCGGTCGCGTAGGCCTGCTCGATCGCCACCGGGTACCGGGCCTCGGGGGAGCGGTCGTACTCGACGAAGGCGACCGCGGCGCCGGTGCCGACGGCCAGCTCCCGTACAAGCCTGTCGTGTGTCCCGGCGTTGCCCATGATCCAGCCTCCGCCGTGAATGTAGAGGATGACCGGCAGGCCCGCGGCTGCACCGACAGGTTTGACGATGCGGACCTGGACGTCACCCACCTCGGCGGGCACCGTGATCCACGTGTCCTCCACGTCAGGCTTTTCGACCGGTGCCGCCTGGATGTCGTCCAGCACCTTGCGGGCGCCTTCCGGGCCGAGTTCGTAGAGGAACGGCGGCTTCGCCGACGCGTCCGCGACCTCTTGGGCGGCTGGCTCGAGGATGGGCTTGGTCATGGTGGGTCCCTGCCTTTGTGCGCAGATCACACCCTCGCCGCACTGGCCGGTCCGACCGGGCGGCCGCGGAGCCTCTCCACTCCACCCTGACTCCCGCCCCAGGAACCCGCACGCCGGAGTCGATGCCTTCGCCTGCCGGACAGGGAGCCACGCGTGAACCGCGCGTCTTCCTGGTTGTCTGCTTACGCGTCGTCAGGGCTGGGAAGCTGACGCAGCGCGGTACGTCCGATCTGCAGGAGGGCCGCGGTGTCCATGTTGGTCTTCGCAAGGAACTCGATGCCCTGCAGCGCGGCGAGCAGCAGTCGGCCCAGCTCGCGTGCGTCAGCGCCTGGGTCCAGCGCACGCGCTTGCTGCGCCTCCTTCACGCAGTCCACGAGAAGGTCCTCGACACGCTGGTACGTTGCCCGAGCCAGGGCGACCACCTCGGGATCCTGCCCACGGAGCTCCGAGGCGCTGTTGACCATGAAACAGCCTCGGCGCTGGGCATCTGTGCCGTAGCTGTGCGCGACGTCCTCGAACAGGCGCGCCAGGCGCTCCATGGCGGTGCCGGAGCCGGCAAGGACCTGCTGGATGTGACTGATCTGCTCGGTGCAGTAGCTGTTCAGCAGGTTCAGGAAGAGCTGGTGCTTGTCGCCGAACGCGCCGTACAGGCTGCCCTTGCCGAGGCCGGTGGCGGCAACCAGATCGCTCAGCGACGTGGCGGCGTAGCCACGGTTCCAGAACTGCTCACGCGCCAAATCGAGCACTCTGTTCCCGTCGAAGCTCCGTGGACGCGCCATCCGCACAGCCTAGCCGTTCTTGACTCATCGTTCCATATCGTCGGGGGTCCTGAGTGGCCGCTGCCGGAGGCCGGGTCTAGCGTGGGCAACGTGCGGCAGGCTCTGCGGGCCGTAGAAGTGGAATCCCTGGGGAGGGAGGCCGGCATGCTCCCTACGTACCACCGGACCACGACGATCGCCGGCCAACAGGTGTTCTACCGCGAGGCGGGCCCGAGCGAAGCGCCGGTGGTGCTGCTCTTGCACGGATTTCCCAGCAGTTCCCACATGTTCCGCCATCTCATCCCCGCGCTCGCCGATCGCTATCACGTGATCGCCACCGACCACATCGGGTACGGTCAGTCCTCGATGCCCACAGTCGACGAATTCGACTACACCTTCGACAACCTGGCCGACATCACCGCGGGGCTGCTCGACGAGCTGGGGGTCAGCCGCTTCTCGCTCTACGTGCACGACTACGGTGCCCCGATCGGCTGGCGGCTGGCTTTGAACCCGGCCTACGAGGTGACGGCCGTCATCTCGCAGAGCGGTAACGCGTACATGGAGGGCTTCGCCACGCCCTTCTGGGACGACCTGTTCGCATACGCCACGTCACCCGGGCCTGCCACCGAGCCCGGTGCGCGGGCGAAGTTCAGCGCCAAGTCCACGCGCTGGCAGTACGAGAACGGGGCCGAAGAAGCGAGTCTGGTCAGCCCGGACACCTGGCTGCACGACCAGACCCTGCTGGACCGGCCGGGCAACGACCAGGTCCAGCTGGCACTGTTCCGGAACTACCCGACCAACATCGAGGGCTATCCGCAGCTCCAGGAGTACTTCCGTACCAGCAAGGTGCCGCTGCTCGCGGTCTGGGGCGAACGCGACGAGATCTTCGGACCGGACGGCGCTCGGGCCTTCTCCCGTGACCTGCCAGACGCCGAAGTCCATCTGCTGCCTGCTGGTCACTTCGCACTGGAGACGCATCTCGACGCCATCAGCGGCTACATCCACGGATTCCTCGGCCGTGTCCTCAGCTGAGGCGCGCCAGAAGCGGGGCCCGCACAAGGAGGGCGGCGATCGGATGGCGACCTTGATCGCGGTCAACGTGGGGATGCCCAGAGACGTGCCCTGGCACGGCAGGACTGTGTATACGGGGGTGTACAAACGGACCGTGTCGGGGCCGCGGATGGTCAGGCGGCTGAACATCGACGGCGACGGCCAGGGGGACCTGGGCGGCCACGGTGGGGAGATGCGGGCCGTGCTGGTCTACCAGCTCGAGTCCTACCGCTTCTGGTCGCGGAAACTGGGACGCGACGACCTGACGCCCGGAAGTTTCGGTGAGAACTTCACCGTCGACGGGCTCCCCGACAACGAGGTGTGCATCGGTGACCGGTACCGCATCGGCGGTGCCCTCTTCGAGGTCTCACAGCCGCGGGTGACATGTTACCGGGTCGGCCTGCGCCTGGGAGAGCCGCAGATGGCGGCGCTGCTGGTGGCCCATCACCGGCCCGGTTTCTACCTGCGCGTCATAGAAGAGGGCGAGGTGGAGGCCGGGCAGGAGATCGTCAAGGTCGCCACCGGCCCGGAAACGATGACCGTCGAGGAGATCGACTCGGTCCTCTACCTCCCCGGGCACACTCGCGAGCAGGTGGAGCGGGCTCTGCGGATCCCCGCCCTCAGCCCGGGCTGGCAGGGGTCGATGCGCACGCTCCTGGAGCAGGCCGAAACGGGGTTGGGCTCGTCGTCGGGCAGCGCCGGCCTCACGGCGGCATCCAGCACCCCGCCCCCTGCGTGGACCGGCTTCCGCCCCCTGACGATCACGGACGTCCGGCCCGAGAGCGAGAGCGTGATCAGCCTGTCCCTGGCCGCAGCAGAGGGCCATGCCCTGCCGACTGCCCTGCCAGGGCAGTTTCTGACCGTGAGAATACGACCTCAGGGTGATGGGCCACCGCTGATCCGCAGCTATTCGCTGTCTGGCCGGCCCGGCACAGGGACATACCGGATCAGCGTGAAGGTGGAACCACATGGTGTGGCGAGCAACTATCTGCGCGCGCACGCCCGCGCCGGTGACAGCCTGGACATCGCCGCGCCCCGCGGCACGTTCTGCCTGTCCGACGGCGACAGCCCGGTGGTTATGGTGTCCGCCGGGGTAGGAGTGACTCCGGTGCTCGCCATGCTGCATTCGCTGGCGAGCGCCCGCTCCCGACGGCAGGTGTGGTGGCTGCACAGCGCCCGCAACGGCAAGGAGCATCCCTTCGCCCAGGAGGTCCGCCTCCTGCTGGAGCGCCTGGACCACGCACGGTCGATCATTTACTACAGCAGGCCGAACACCGAAGACCGGCAGGGCCAGGACTACGCGCAGGCGGGTCGCATGACGAGCGAGCGGCTTCTCGGCCTGGGTCTGCCCACCGATGCCGATGCCTACGTGTGCGGGCCGGTGACCTTCATGGACGATGTCACCGACGCCCTGGTCAAGGCCGGCCTGCAAGCATCGCGCGTGCACACCGAGAACTTCAGCGCCGGTCCCTCGATCACCCCGGGAATCAAGGGTGCGCCGCCGGCGAGGGCGCCGCACCAGCCCCCGGGCCCTGCCGGCACCGGCCCTTCCGTCTCGTTCACCCGCAGTGGGCTGACCGTTTTGTGGGACGACGCCCGCAACTCCCTGCTCGAACTCGCCGAAGCCTGCGACGTCCCGGTCCAATGGTCGTGCCGCACCGGTGTGTGCCACACATGCGAGCTCGCCCTGATGTCAGGGAGCGTTGACTACTCACCCGATCCCGTCGAACCGCCGGGCGACGGAAACATCCTCATCTGCTGCTCCAAACCCGCTCAGGACGTTGTCCTGGACCTTTAACGCTGCCGCCCTATGGGTAAACAGACCACCCACCACCACAACCCCCAACAACCACAGTGGTGGCTGGGGTTGGCGGAGGCTGCACTGCTCGGTGAAGTCGGTCAGGAGCGGTAGTCCCGCCGAGCCCAAAGGAGGGGACTCACAGACCCCCTTGGAATCGATCATGCAGGGAATCGGCAGGTGCTCTACCGGCGGACCGCCGAGATCAGTCCGCCGGGCCCCTCCTCGCGCTGTGGCGGGGTGCTGATCGGGCGGCCGTAGGCGGCAGCGCGCTCGCGCAGGGTGTGGCTCTCGGCCTCCCAGCCGTGCCCGGCCAGCCAGCCCACCGGGTCGTCGGGCATCTCCGAGACCCACATGGACGCCGCCGATCCCGGCACGGCGTCCGCGCCGAAGCGTTCGATCACGCCGCGCGAGCCCAACGTCAGCCCCATCCGACTGCCCGCCGCCGACTGCGCGCTGATCCGGGCCAGCAGCAACTCCACCGCGTCCTCGGGCAGATAGATCAGCAGTCCTTCGGCGATCCACACGGTCGGCACCGCCGGGTCGTGCCCTGCGGCAGCCAGCGCGCCTGGCCAGTCCTCACGCAGATCCACCGCGACGGTGATCCGCTCGCAGCGTGCGACGGCCCGCTCCTGGCGCAGCACCGAAGCCTTGAAGTCCAGTGGCGCGGCGGTGTCGACCTCGAACAGCCGAGTGCCCTCGGGCCAGTCCATCCGGAAGGCCCGGCTGTCCATGCCGGCGCCGAGCAGCACGACCTGCCGGACCCCGGACGCGGACGCCTGCTGCAACAGGTCGTCGAGGAACTTCGTCCTGATGACGATGGAGAACGCCACGCCCAGCCGACGGCGGCGCGCGGCCTCGTCATCGGGCAGCGGCGGCGAGCAGGGCCACAGGCCGCCCGCGGTGGCGAAGGCCTGCGCCAGTGGGTCACGGAACAGCGCATCCTCCCGCGTGTGCTGGGCGTCTCCCACACGGCGGGGAGCAGGAGCAGGGCGAGAGTCGCAGTGCTCACCAGTGCCGCTGCCAGGAGCAGTGGAGTCGTGGTCCCGATGGCCGCCGAGAGCGGGGCGGCGCGGGCGAGAGCGAGCGGTCGGGCGGCTAAGGAGATCAGCGTGTCGAACGATCCCACGCGCCCGAGGGCTTCTTGCGGTATGCGGCGTTGCATGATGGTTTCCCACAGCGGCCTGAGAAGGCCGACTCTGAACATACCCGCGAAGTACGCGGTCGTGACGATCGGGATCGGTAGGAGAAGGGCGAACGCCGTCAGCGGGAGCGCGAAGACAGCGGCGCCCACGGCGACGCCGACCAAGGGGCGGCGCACGGGCAGCCAGGAGGCGGCGTAGATACCGGCGACCAGCCCCACCGTGCCGACTTCTGCAATGACGACCCAGGCGGCGTCTCCGCCCAGATGACGTACGGCGATCACCCGGCCCAGGGTGAGGAGGAGGCCCGCCGTCAGGTGCCACACACCGTGGCCGAGGACGTTGGCCAAGAACCACGGATGGCGGCGGGTTTCAGTCCACCCCGCGTCCAGGTAAACCCCAGATCTGCAATGACGTCTAGACCCGGATACGCGGCCGGCCTGAGGCCGGGGGAGGCCGCGTTCACGTCCCGAGCGGTTTCCCGTTTGCGCACGCGGCGCACGGGCACCGCCCGGCTGCACCGCTGAGAGTCAGGTCCAGCCGGGCGGACGGTCCCGCGGGCTGCAAAGGACCCGCAGGCTGCACAGGCGCCGGGGACGGGGGCCGGCCGGTCCGCCCGCCCGTCTCGTCATCCTGCTGCCTTGGCGGTAGCTGGCCGCCCGCGGCGCGCCAGCACCGCACCACCGGCTCCCCGAACAGCTCATAGACGCTCACCTCGCAAGGCCGCGCACGGCCGTCGACACCACCGCGAGGATCACGGTGGTCACCGCGATGGCGACCATCACCGCCCGCCCGTTCCACGCCGTGGGCCGCAGATTTCCACGTGCCCGCTCGATGGAACTGCTGTGATCATCGGATTCGGTGCGGAGCCGGGGGTCGCCCGGCCGGGGCGCGCAAGGCTCTGCGCCATCATGGCGAGCATCCACGCACAGCCCAACGAGTGGCCAGGAGCAGAAGCTACTCCCCCGGATCGATGGCGATCGGGCCGTGGTTGCTCCCGGAGACGGCGACGACCGGGCCTTCTCGCCCCGCCAAGGCAGCGGCCTGCCCTGGTACACGGTGGCCGTTGCCGGGAGCACCGGCCGGCCGGAGGATGAAGGATGCGGACGCCGCGGTCCGCTCCGGCCCGTGCACCAGGGCGGCTGCAGCCAGAGTAGGACGGTGGCCCGGGCAACATCCTGACGGGCCCCGGAAGGGCAGAGGGGTCAGCGGTAGCGACCCGCGACGTCTCCGCCGGGGTGGTCAGCGAGCGTCACCGAGGCGACCGCGCGCTTGCCGACCGCCTCCCGGTGCACCTCGAAGTCCTGGCACACGGCCATCACGATCTCCGTAAGTTGCTGTGTGGCCTCGGAGGGCCGGATCAGCGGTCTGAGCCACTGGATGCCGCACGTACGTCCGCCGGAGGCTCCGGCGGTGCCGACGGCCTCCGGGAGGCTTGCGGTTCCCGCATGGGATCCGGCGGTTGTCGGGGATGGTCTTGCGGTTGGCGGTGCGGTGCAGCGGCGAGCCGTGCAGGCCGTGGGCGCCGTAGTGGGTGCGGGGCCGGCCTTCTGGATGCGCGATGTTCTGCGAGATGTCCGGGAGCGCCGCCTGCTGGGTCTCGAAGGGGTCGAAGCCGGGGAAGACGCAGTCGGTGCCGTAGTTGCCGGTCCCGCTGGCCTTGTTGCCCTTGTCGCAGCGGTAGTTCAGCGAGGACCACCGCGCGGGAGTGGACAGGTAGCCGGGCCGGGTGAAGGCCAGGGTGTAGGAGGTGTGGCGGCCGCCCGGCAGTTCTACGAACGCGAGGCCCACCTCCGGGTACCGAGGAAACACGGCGAGACGATTGTCGGCGAGGACCAGGAAGAGCGGGAGCTGAAGCTGGGCTCCTGGATCGGGAACCAGCGGAGCAGGGCCGCGACCCGTGGTAGTCATCGGCATGTCGCACCTCCTCGACCACCTCGAGCCGGCCACGATCCACCGCAAACAGCAGTCCACGCCCCGGCGGGCCGGGATGGCCTGCAGCCGGCCCCTCGGATCCTGGTCCTGCGGCACCGGTCAGTTGTCATTCCGAGGGGCAGTTGTTCCACAGCTTGGCGAGCTCTCGGGGGATGTCGACGCAGCCGCCGCTGAACGGGGCGGCGCTGTGGCTGTAAACCCAGGGCTGGCTGCCCCGGAGGATGAAGTACTTGCGTGCACTGCCGTCGTCCTGGATGCCGATCTGCTCCTGGCGCGTCGCGCCCGGGGTGAGCTCGAAGGCGGTCGCGGCGTACCGGGTGCCCCCGCACTGCCCGTACAGGAACTGACCCGGGCGCGGCTTGATGTGGCGGAATAGGGCGTTGTGCCTGGTGTACGCGCGGGTGACCGCCGTCTTGACCTCTGCGGTCACGACCAGGTTTCGGCAGCCGCTGCTCTTCGCAGACCTATCCGTCACCGCCTGACCACCGCCTGCAGCCGTGGTAGCCGCCAGCCGAGCCCTATCCGATCCCGCTGCAACCGAGCCGCCCCCGGAACTGCCCCCATGGGCCGCACCAGCACTGGTACCGGTGCTGCACGCGCCGAGCAGAAACACGGCGGACAAGCCGATAGCGGCCGAACCCATCGCGCGCGGCATGATGAAACGCATCAGAACCAATCCCCCAAAAAGAGATGATGTGGAAGCAGGCAGGTCACGCCTGTTTTGTGCATGCCATCCTCCGGACCGCTCTCGACAACGGCCTCCCCGTCCCGTCACAGCCCTGCAACAACACTCCTCCCGCAGCGGCGGCCTGTCCTTCGCGGGACACGACCGGCAGACGCAGCAGGTACCGCCTGTCACATGCCCGCGCCAGGCCCGCGCAGCTGGAGCCGGGCGCCGCGCCCGGCTCCAGCTGGCCGTGGATCTGGTGGCGGTCGGCAACAGCGTGGACGTTGTCGTAGCTCCGGTGTATGCCGGGTTGGGCCGTGATGTGGCAGGGCCGGTGGCTGGTCCTGCCACATCACCACCTCTGACGCAATGGAGCGGGTCAGCTGATCCCGGCGACGACCGGTGCCGCGGACACTGCCGACGCCGTGATAGCCAGGACGGCTGGCGGCGGTGCAGCAGGAGCGGATCTCGGCATACGGATTTCCGAAGTGATCCAAACCCCACGTGTCCACCATGACCGTCAGCTTTTAGACATCAGTCCCGCAGGCAGGCGGCGGCCAGCCGCCCAGTACGCTGACCGGAAACGATCATTCGAAGTGGTGTGACGGCCGAGTGCCCACGGCGGTGGATGCCGCGAAGAACAACTCAAGGCCGTGACACGGACTTTCAATCCCTGCTCCAGGGTCGCCTGCACGGCCGAACTCTCCTTTCTGACCGCCGTGCGCGGGTCGTACGACACGGTCACCGCCGACTACGTCGAACGCGTCCCGTCGCCCACCGCGATGAACCCGCTCTCACGCGCGATGCCGGCGGGGTTCGCCGAACTCGTGCGAACAGCCGGTCCGGGCCTGGTCGCGGACCTGGGATGCGGCCCGGCCGCATGATGGCCCACCTGGCCGGGCTGGGAGTGTCCGCCTCCGGCGTCGACCTGTCACCGAAAGATGATCGGGCCGCCCCGGCATGCCTGTCCGGACCTGCGGTTCAGCGAGGGCTCGATGACCGCGCTGGAGATGGGGGACGGCGAGCTCGGCGGCATCCTGGCCTCGTACTCCACCCACCACGCGCCCCCGCAGCGGTTGCCGGCGGTGATCGCCGAGGACCACCGCGCACTCGCACCCCGCGGTCACCTGCTCTGGGCAGGCTCATCAACTTCCTTAGTAGTCCCTACTGTTGCGTACGTACGGTTCCGTGCATGAAGTTGCTGCGCATGTCCAAGGCTGCGCAACGTCTCGGAATACACCCGATGACGCTTCGTCAGCGGGCGTTGGACGGCAAGATACCGTTTACGTCGGTCGGGCGTGAGCGCCACTTCTCCTCCGTGGATACGGAGAACATGAAGCGCGGCGGCGATTCCCCAACTGCCCGTTCACGGCTGGAGTTGCTGTACGTGCGCGTGCCCGGCTCGTCTGGGCAGGAGGCCTCGCTGGAGGCCCAGGAGGCCGAACTGCGGGCCACCTCCACGGGCGAGATCGTCGGGCACAATGGAGGCCAAGGCCGTCATCTCCGCCGTCCCGAAGACCAGCCGGACCGACCGGTCGAAGACCGGCCCCACCTGGCCGCGAACCAACCGCCTCACGCCCAGGCCACGTGAGGTTCCCTCCCCGGCCAGGCCCACCGGCCCGACCGGCCAGCGTCCGGAGGGACACACACCACCGGGCCGGACCCGGCTGCCCCGCGCACCGGCACCAGGGCGTGACCACGATCAACACACCCACCAGACGTCGACACCGGCCACGCGGAGCAACACTGGGCGCAGGATTCCATCTCCACGCTCATGCGTCCCCGTCCAGGCGGGCAGAACCCATGTCAGGGCCTACGGTTCGCATGGAATCCCTTAGCTGATCAGAGATGCTACGGGCATCCGGTGTCCTACAGGTCGTACCTCCTGCCCCTGGACCACATGATCGGCCTGATCGAGCACACCGGATGCCTCGCCACCGCGAAGCTGGAGCGGAAGCCCGGCGGACGGGTGAGCAGACCACACGCCTGCCCGCTCGCCCGCAGACCCGAAAAGCCCTGACGAGCCTCGCTCCTGCGGCGAGGCCGCTCATGTCGGATCGCCGACGCAGGCCCGCTTCGGCCCGCCGCGCCCAGTTCACCCTGGCCGCCTCCCACCACCGCAGCTATCCCGCACAGGCCCCAGGCCCCACACCGCTACCTGCGCCGGCGCAACACCGACGCCCGCCACCTGGACGTCCTCGCCGCCCCACGCAAGGAACGCGCCCGCATCAGCAGCCAGAAGGGCACCCGCCGGGGCGGGCGCCTCCTCGCAGTCGCAGCCTGAACCCGAGCGGCCCTCGCCTCACCTCCGCCAGAACAGGTGGTGCCTCACGCCGCTCGGGCTGGGCACGACCTCCACGTTGGAACGTGGTGTCGCAGAGCGTGAACGACCGACGCTCGTGGTGAGTCATGACGAACACCGGAGTGCGGAACGGGGGCTCCTGCCCCAACCAGCCGCGCCACTCGTCGTCCTGCCAGGGCCCGCGCTGGGGACCGAACTTGTTGCGGCCCATGATCTCGGCACTGATGTTGCGCGCGAAGTCCCGCATGAGTAGTCGTCCAGGCCCCGGTTCCCCCAGGATCCGTACGCATGGGCCAGCTCGCCGTCGCTCCGGCCCAAGCGAACAGCCTCTCGGGGCGGTCGAGGCCGAACGGCCGCTCAAAACTCTGGTCCTCACCGGCACCGATACCGTCACTCGAGACATTGAAGTTCATGACTCGAGAGGGGCCCCCAACCTTTTTCCAACGCTCGTCACGAAGCGTCCCCGTCGACGGTGCGGCTGCGGCGGACACGGACGGCATCAAGGCCGTCGCGGTGACCGCCCACGGCCACTCACCTGCGCCGCCCAGGGCCGCTCCACCGCCGCGGTGCGACTGCTCACCAAGGAACCGGCCGGCCCGGACCCCTCGCACGACCACACCGCGCAGGGGTCCGTACGACGCTGCTGCCGACCGGAGCAAACCCGCCAACCAGGGCAAGAACCGGACGGCAGCCCCGTCCCTGACAGAGGAAGCCGGGGAGGAAGTCGACCGCTGGCCGGCCGTCAAGGGCCTGTCCACCATCGAGGCCACCCGCACCCAAGACCGATGCCTGCCATATTAGAAGGCTAGCCTTGCAAGACTTGCCTGATAAGGCTAGCCTTCTAATATGAGTGCACGGGCAGCGGACGACCGCGCCGAAACCCTTGAGTCAAACCCCGCGTTGATCGGGGTTGCGACGAGGTTGCGGATCAGCATCAGCGCGTTCAGGCGCCGCAGTCACGAAGCCCTGAGCGAGGGAGATTTGACGGGCCCGCAGCTGACGGCTCTCTCGCGGCTCGAACGGCTGGGTCCGGTCACCACTGCGGAACTGGCCAGGCGTGAGCAGATCACCCCCCAGGCGATGGGAGCCACCGTCGCGGTTCTGGAAGGCCGTGGGCTGGTGGCCCGTGCCGCCGATCCCGCCGACGGGCGTCGCTGGCTGCTCACGGTCACCGATGCCGGCCGGGCCGTGCTGAGTTCCGAGCGCAGCGCTGTCGCCGACAGGATGGCGGCGGCGATGGCGACGTCCTTCACCTCCGAAGAGATCGCGACTCTCGACGCGGCGGCGCCGCTGATCGAGCGGCTGGCCGACCTGTTCTGACCGGCGACCGTGATCATTGAGTCTCACTCCCAGGACCGGAGGGCGTGCCATGCCTGAGCCGGAGTCCGACGTCGTCGCGAGCGCCCGGAGCGAGGCGGGCGGTGCTGCGCGTGCCTTCTGCTGGCGGTTCACTGTGCCGCTGTTGATCGGCTCTGCGCTGAACCCGATCAACAGCTCACTGATCGCTACCGCTCTGGTACCGATCGCCGCTGGCCTGCACGTCCGGGTCGGGCAGACCGCAGCCCTGGTGACGGGACTGTATCTGGCCAGCGCCGTCGCCCAGCCCACGGCCGGCAAGGCCGCCCAGGTGTTCGGTCCGCGACGGGTCTTCCTGACCGGAATCGCGCTGGTGGCAGTCGGCGGCACGGTGGGCGGTCTCGCGCAGGACCTGATCACCCTGCTCATCAGCAGAGTCCTGATCGGTCTCGGCACTTCCTGCGCGTACCCGACAGCGATGCTGCTGATCCGCGGCCGAGCCCACGACGCCGGCCTCGACGAACCACCCGGCAACGTCCTCGGCAGACTGCAGATAGCCGGCACCGCCACGGCGTCACTGGGACTGCCCGTCGGTGGCGTCCTGGTCGGCGCCCTGACCTGGCGATCGGTGTTCTTCCTCAACGTGCCGGTAGCACTGATCGCCCTTGTTGCGACACTGGCCTGGATCCCCCGTGACAACCCCGCCGGCCGCGACACCCTGCGTGGCGTCGCCTCCGCCCTCGACGTGACGGGCATCCTCGCTTTCGGCGCGACGATGACCGCACTGCTGGTGTTCCTCTACGACCTGCCCGTCGTGCACGGGTACCTGCTCGGCATCGCGGTGGCGGCGGGAACAACGCTCGCCCTGTGGGAGTTGCGTGCCGCCACCCCATTCCTCGACGTGCGCCTGCTCGCGGCCCACCGGGCTCTGACCCGAACCTATCTGCGTTTTGGCCTCACCATGCTGTGCGTCTACATCGTGCTCTACGGGCTCACGCAATGGGCTGAGGCCGTACGCGGCCTGTCCGAGAGCGCATCCGGGCTGCTTCTGCTGCCCATGACCCTGGTGTCCGCGGTGGTCATCTCGCCGGTGTCGCGACGCAATCTCGTACGAGGACCGCTGATCGCCGCCGCGCTGATGTGCACGGCGGGGTCGGTGGGCGTGCTCCTGCTGACCTCGTCGACCTGGACCGGCCTGGTCGTCGCCGTCACCGTTGTGTTCGGCATCTCGATGGGCGCCGCTTCAGCCGGCAACCAGACCGCCCTGTACGACCAAGCTCCCCATCAACAACTCGGCACCGCCTCGGGATTGCTGCGCACCTTCGCCTACATCGGCTCGATCGCCTCCTCGACCATCACAGGCATCGTGTTCCACACTCACGTCACCGATCACGGCCTCCACCTGATCGCCTGGATCATGGTCGGCATCAGCGCCGCCCTATTCATCATGACCATCGCCGATCGCGCGCTGGACCCGCGAACCCGACGCTGACACGGGCCACTTAGTGGACGTTAAGTCCGTTTCGGGTCAACAACCAACGCTCGCGGGCCGCGACACTCTCCCCCGAGCGCGTGGAGCAACTGTCCGCCATCGGCATGCGCTGGGCGTAGCCGCGTCTGAGGGAGATCCGATGAGACGGGCCCCGAGGAGTCAGGTCAGCGAGCGGGGTCGAGAAGGATCTTGCGAACGCCGTCGGCGCGGTCGGCGAACAGCTCATACGCCGTGGGGCCGTCGGAGAGGGCGAAACGGTGGGAGACCACAGCCTCCGGCTTGATCCGGCCGGCCTGGGCGAGGGCGATCAGAGGAGGGAGTTCATAGTGGACCGAACAAAGTCCGATGGCGAACTCCAACTCCTTCACCTGGGCCAGTCCCATGTGGAAGGGAAACGCCTTGCTCTGGCTGACCCCGATGACGCTGACCCGGCCGGCCTGGCGGACTGCCTTGAGGGCGAGCCCGATGGTCGCGTCCGAACCCACGGCCTCCACCACGGCGTCCGGTCCGCGCCCGTATGTCATCTCGCGTATGGCCGTGCGCGCGTCCTCGCCCTCGACCGGCTCAACACCCAAGGTGGCCGCGAAAGCACGGCGTTCTGCGACCAGGTCCGCGCCGAGGACACGGGCGGCTCCCATGGCGAAGGCGGACTGGGCGGCCATGAGTCCGACCGGGCCGAGGCCCACGACCAGGACGGTCTCGCCGGGCTGAATGCGGGCGCGGCGGCAGCCGTACCAGGCCGTGGGGGCGTTGTCCGTCAAGACGACGGCGGCCTCGTCGGAGATCCCCTCGGGCAGGTGCACCAGGTTGACGTCGGCGTGGGGCACTGCCAGGGCTTCGGCCTGGCTGCCCGGTAGTTGGGGGCTCACCCCGTAGCAGAGTTCGGTGCTGGACTTGGCGCGCTCGCAGCGGGCGGTGAACCCGGCCGCGCAGGACCGGCACAGGGCGCAACCGACCGAGGCGGGCACCAGGACCCGGTCGCCGGCCTTGAATCGGGTGACCTGGCCGCCGATCTCGACGACCACACCGACGCATTCGTGCCCAGGTGTGTAGCCCGTTTCCGGGCTGAACGGGTTGCCATGGTAAATGTGCAGGTCACTGCCGCAGATACCGGCGGTGGTGACCTTGACGACCGCGTCGGTGGGGCTGGTCACGGCCGGGTCGGGAACATCCACGTAGCGGATGTCGTGGCGGCCGTGGTAAGTGAGTGCCTTCACTGCTTTCCTCCTCCTTTCTGCCCTACGCGTCCGCGACCTTGAGCACGAGCTTGCCGTTGTTCTCACCGCGGAACAGTCGCATCAGGGTCTCGGGGAACGCCGCCACTCCACCGGGCACCACGTCCTCCAGCGACTTGAGCCGGCCCTCCGCCCGCCACGTGGCCAGTTGCGCGATTCCCTCGGCGTACCGGTCGGCGTAGTCGAACACCACCATGCCCGTCATGGTGGCGCGGTTGACCAGCAGCGACATGTAGTTGCCGGGGCCTTGTGGCTTAGTGCTGTTGTATTGGGAGACAGCTCCGCAGATGACAACGCGGGCACCGCGGGCCAAACGCAGCAGCACGGCGTCCAGGACGTCGCCGCCGACGTTGTCGAAGTACACGTCGACGCCGTCTGGGGCGTGCTCGCGCAGCGCCTTGCGGATGTCTTCGGTCCGGTAGTCGATCGCGGCGTCGAACCCGAGCTCGTCCACCACGAGTCGGCATTTACGCTCGCCACCGGCGATGCCGATGACCCGGCAGCCCAGGATCTTGGCGATCTGGCCGACGACGCTGCCGACGGCCCCGGCCGCACCGGAGACCACGACCGTCTGGCCGGGCTCGGGACGCCCGATGTCGATGAGGCCGAAGTAGGCCGTCAGCCCCGACATGCCGAGTGTGCCGAGGTACGTCGGCAGGGGGGCAGCCGCGGCGTCGACCTTGGTGACACCGCGCCCGTCCGACAGGCAGTACTCCTGCACGCCGAATGTGCCCGACACATGGTCACCGACCGCGAAACCGGAGTGCCGGGAGGCGACCACCTGGCCGACCGCACCGGCGCGCATCACTTCGCCGATCTCCACCGGGCGGATGTAGGACCTGCCCGCGTTCATCCAGCCACGCATCGCCGGGTCGATCGACAGATAGAGCACCCGCACCAGGAACTCCCCGTCGCCCGGCTCGCCGATCGCCTCGTCGATGTGCGCCCAGTCGGTGGGCTGCGGCTCCCCCACGGGACGTGCGGCCAGGCGCACCTGGTGGTTGACTCTGCGCATCTTGGGCTGCTCCTTCGGTGGAACTGGGCCGACGGTCACGGCGGCATTGCTCGTCGCGGCGTGCCCCTGACTCACGGGCATACCATCTAGTCGGTATGCCCGTGAGCGTAGGGTGCCGTTCCTCCCGGGGCAAGCGGATCACCGCGCAACGTGTGATCCGGCTGGTCAAGCAGGAATTCGGGATGGCCAGGGCCGACCGGCAGCGCATCGGCGAGCGGCTGGCGCCCATGGTGCTGTCGGCCTATCGCAGCCAGGACGGCATCGAGCAGTCGCTGCGGGCCTTCGGCACGCCCGACCACACGACCAACCCCGAACGCACTACGCGTAGCGCGCTCGTCACCGCGCTGACGGACGGCGCGGCGGCCCCGGCGACGCGCAACCGGCTGAGCGCGCCCCGGTCCCCGGCCCCGGCCCGGCCGCGCCGCCCATCCCGCCCGTCCCTTCCTCCTTCACTCATGCCAAGGGACATGGGCAGAGCAGCCACCACGGGGATGTCAACGTTGACGGCCACCCTGAGATCCTCGGCCTGGACGTGGCCACCACCAAGGACAGCGCCAGCTGGCTGGCCTTCCTGCGCTCGTTGATCGCCCGAGGCCTGTCCGGCGTCCAACTCGTCGTCTCCGATGCCCACGCAGGCCTGGTCGACGCCATCGGCGCGCACTTCGGACGGGCCGTGATGTACCGCATCGCGCTCTGAGCACTGATGCCGAACATGCGCATCAGATGAAGCAAGTCGTCGACCACGAAAGCCTCTTCACCGATCCGGTGTCTGGATCGCGAAGAAGGGCTTGCGCGAGCGAGGCAGCGTTGCCAGCGGCTACGCCCGTCTGGACAAGCGCGGCGCCGACCAGCTCGACAGCCTCGCTGGGCAGGTCGGCATCGCCGAGTACCGGGAGCAGGAGCAGCAGGCGGGCATGCGGCGCATGGACGCCCGGAGCCTTCTCGTCGGGCGTGCGGGCGATGTGCGCGAGCTCCTGCGCGTCAAGAGCAGCTTCGGCTTCCTCGAAGGCCTGGATGCGTTCGGTGATCTCGAGGTCCACCAGGCCGTTGACGAGGCGCTGCTGGTCGGTGCCAGCGAACGTGCCGCAGCTGCTGACGAGGGCCTGATACTGGCGGTGATCACGAGGTGGTCGAGGGGGCCGGATCGGTCACACCCCTGTCGTCCAGGTCAGGGGCCGGGGCTCCGGGCGGGTGTCGGTGGCGGGCATGGCCTGCTACAAGCTCGGCGAGTGGTCCCGCTTGATCTACGCGTTCTGCGCCCTCCTCACCTTGGCGGCCCTGGCGTTCCCCGCCGCATCCCGCAGCTGGCGTCAGCGAGCGACCGCGTCGTAGCAGTGGGCGAAGGTGTCGGTGACCACGGGCCAGGTGCAGGGTGTCGGCGGGGTCTCGCGGTTGTGGTCCGCCATGCGGCGCCGGGCTCCAGGAGTTCGGGCCAGCCAGACAAGCTCGTCGCAGAGCGCGAACGTCGACGGGCGGCACAGCACCCCTTCGCAGTTGTGCCGGACGAAGTCAGCGACGCCTGTATGGGCGCGCGCCAGGACCGGCACCCCGCTGGTACGAGCCTCCAGGGCGGCGATGCCGAACGCCTCGTGGTTCGAGGCATTGACGAACAGGTCTGCCTCGGACAGCAGCCGCCGCACCTCGCTCGCATCGATCCGGCCCGCGAGACGGACCCAATCGGTCATGTCGTGCCGGTGCACGTAGCGGCGCATGGCTGCCATGCACTGCCCGTCCCCGGCGATTGTGGCGCGCAACGCCACGTTGCGGGTAGCCAGTCGCGACTGCGCAGACCGCACAGCCGCCAGCAGCTCCATCGGCTGCTTGCGAGGGACGAGGCGGCCGACGGAGACGACGTGGACGCGGTCGTCGTCGCGGCCGTTTCGTGCCGGGCCGCGCCACAGGACGGGATCGATGCCGTTGGGAACCACCAGCGGCGTCAGGTGCGGCAGGGCCTTGCCGATCAGCCCCGCGGCGGACCGGCTGACGGCCGTCACGGCGACCGGGGCGGACAGCCCGTAGGCCGGCCGCCCCAGGCAGCGGTAGAGAGTGCGCACCACGGAGCCCCAGGTGCTGTGCACCGTCACCACTGCCGGGATCTGCAGGCGCCGGACGCACGCCAGCGCCGACCAGGCGAACAGCGACACCGCACCCACGTGCACGTGGACGACCCGCGGCGCGAGGCCGGTCAGCAGCCGGTCCAGCTCCCGCCCCGCCCTCGGATGGACGGGCAGCTGATAGGGGATGCGTGCGGTGATCCTGTGCACGGGGTACGGCCACGAACCCTGGCTATGGCCGACGGCAGGAGTGGCGGTCGTCACCGCAACGTCCTGCCCGGACCGGTACTGCGCTTCCGCCAAGGCGATGACCTGGCTCTCAATCCCACCAGTGCGCGGCGCAAAGCAGTCCGAAATGTGGAGAATCATGCCTGGGATATTCCGATATGCCGAAATTCTTCGGTGGGAGAGCGCCTGGTGATGACTCATACGTGTGTGTTCCTTCACGCCCATCCGGACGACGAGGCGCTGCTGACCGCCGGAACGATGGCGAGGCTGGCCTCCGAGGGCCACCGGGTGGTGCTCGTGCTGGCGACCTCAGGGGAGGGGGGCCTCGCGGCACCGGAGTACCTCGCCCGGGGACTGGGCGGCCTGCGCCGCGCGGAGGCCCGTACCTCGGCACGTCTCCTGGGCTGTGCCCGGGTCGCCTTCCTCGGCTACCGCGACTCCGGGCACACGTCCCCTCCCCCCGAGGGGTCGTTCGCCGCGGCGGACGCCGACGAAGCGGCAGGGTGCCTCGCGGACCTGCTGGCCTCCGAGCGCGCCGCCGTCCTGACGGTCTACGACCCGGCCGGCGGATACGGACACCCGGACCATGTGCAGGTCCACCGGGTCGGTTACCGGGCGGCCCGCCTCGCCGGGACCCCCGTGGTGCTGGAGGCGACCGTCGACCGCGACCTGCTGCTGCGCGGACTCCGCTGGGCCTCCTGGGCCCGCCGCCTCCCACCCGGCTTCGATCGCGACTCCTTCCACCGCGCCTACGCACCTCGTGCGCAGATCACGCACCGGGTGCGGGTCGGGCACCACTGGGCCGCCAAACGCGCCAGCATGGCCGCGCACGTGAGCCAGGCGGGCGGCGGCGACTCCGTGCGGACCCTGGCAGCGCTGCACCGTCTGCCCGCTCCGGTGTTCCGCCAGGTACTGGGCACGGAGTGGTACATCCAGCGGGGTCTCCCACCAGGCACCCGCCTGAGCCATCCCCTGGCGGCCTTCAACGGCTATGCGTGCCAGGCATGGTGAGGCCCCGTCGGCTCTTCGTGCCGCGGCTGCTGGGCCTCGCCTCGGCGGCTGCGGGGATCGCGCTGCTGGTGCTCGCGGTGCCGCGGGCCGCGGGCACACAGTGGTCGGCGGTCAGGGCCGGCCTCGGGCAGGTCGACGGCTTTCACCTCGCGATCCTCGCCACCCTGGCGGGCATGGGCTTGTGGGCCTACACGTACGTCCTCAGCGCCTCGCTGCCCGGCCTGACCCGCTCCCGGGCGCTGGTGCTGAACTGCACAGGGAGCGCCGTCAGCAACGTCCTGCCCGCTGGGGGCGCGGCCGGAGTGGCCGTCACCTACTCCATGACGCGTCGATGGGGGCACCCCCCGCGGGCAGTGGCCGCGTCCATCGTCGTGACCGGGGTCTGCAACGTCCTGACCCGGCTGGTGCTCTCCATCACCGGGCTGCTGGTGCTGGCCGGGCTTTCCTCACCGGGCGCCGGCTGGGCCGTCGACACCGGCGCCGCGCTGCTGGTCGCGAGCCTGGCCTGCGGCGGCCTCTGGCTGCTCCGAGGACCGCTCCGACGGGCCGTCAGGCGCCATGCCGGGACTCGGCTGTTCCGGGGACCCGTGCCCGGAGTCGTAGTGCGGATGCGCAGGCTCGCAGGGAGATGCCGCCATGACTGCCATGCCGTGTGGCTGCGGTCGTGGCCGCGCCTGGTGGGCGGGATGGCAGGCACGGTGGCCGCGCAAGGTCTGCTCTTCCTCACTTGCCTGAGGGTGACCGGTGCCGGTACAGGACTCGGGCCGGCAGCGGCGGTCTTCGCGGCCAGCAGGCTGCTCACCCAGATCGGCATCACGCCCGGCGGCATCGGGGTCACCGAGAGCGCCGCCGCGTTCGCCCTCGTCGCCCTCGGCGGGGCGCCCGCCGCCGTGGCCTCGAGCATGCTGTTGTACACCGCCTTCACCTATCTGCTGGAGATCCTTCTGGGCTGTCTCGCCGGGGCATTCTTCCTGCTGTGCGAAGGGCGGCGCGCCCGCCGCCCCGCAGCAGCCACCACCACGCGAGACCCGTCAGAGCCGCCAGCCCGCCTGTGATGGCGGCGAGCGCGGACGGCCACGTGGGGCCCACTCCGATCGGCATCACGACCAGGAACGTCGCCGTGGTTGCGGCCTTGGCGACGGGGTGCCCCAGCAAGCGCCATGCCACCGCAGCCAGCGGCACGAGACCCCACAGCAGGTACCACACCTGTACCACTGGCGCGCACACCACGACCGTCAGCAGTGCCATGCCCGCGGCATACTCGGCTCCCCTGCGAGGGGCTCGCAGCGCCCAGTAGACGACGGCAGCCGCACCGGCCAGCAGAGCCGCCGCCCGAGCGGCAACCATCAGAGTCCCCGTCCAGGCCCGCCACCCAGCCGCCGAAGCCAGCCACTCCAGAAGCGTGCCCACGTCCGTGCTCGGCGAGAGCAACGTCCGCACGGAGGCAGGGGTGCCGAGTGTACGAACCCATCCGAAGCCCTGTCCGCACAGGAGCCCTTCCAGCAGACTCGCACCAGCGGCCACCACGAGGATCCCGGCCGCCAGCCGAGCCCGGCGCGCCCAGCCGGTCCGGCCCGCCACCGCCGCCACTGCGGCACACAGCAGTGCCGCCCCGGCCGGCGCCTTGATCAGCGCCGCCGTGGTCAGCAGGACGACGCCCGCGACCCACCGGTCCCGGCGGAACGCCACGAGCCCCGTCATCATCGCGCCGAGCATCAGCGCGTCGTTGTGCGCGCCCCCCACCATGTGCAACAGCACCAGCGGGCTGAGGGCAGTGGCCCATAGCGCCCCCGCCACTTCGCGTGCCCCCGTCCCGCCGCTGTCGGCCGCCAGCCGCAGCACCGCCACGACCGCCGCTGCCAGTCCGGCCATCGCCAGCAGCCGCATCCCCAACGTCGCCGCCACCACGTGGCCCTCACCCGTCACGGTCACCACGGCGCGTGCGGCGGCAAGGAAAACCGGCCCGTACGGAGCCGGGGTGTCTTGCCACATCCCGGGCACATTGGCCGACAGCGCCCCTCCCAGCGCACCCGGGCCCAGCCGGTACGCGTCCCACCCGCGCGCCGCCAGCGCCCCCTCGGCGACATAGCTGTAGGCGTCACTGCTGAAGAGCAGCGGGCACGGAAGCAGCGGCAGTGACCAGCACAGGAGGGCGGTCCACTGCTGCCTGCGGGTCACCACGGCCCCGTCGAGCAGGAGGCGGCCCAGCCACCACCACCCGGTCACCAGCAGCACCAGGCCGGCGTACGAGAGGACGAAGCCCACCAGCATCTCCACCTGGCCGGGCTGTCCCCACACGCCGTCAGGAACCCCCAGTGGCAGCGCACCGGCTCCCCAGCTGCCGGCCGCGACCAGCGCGGAGCCCGCGGTGCCGAGCAGCAGCCAGCCCGGAGCCTTCATCGTCACGGAATGAGGGTACGGAAGACCGGTCGGGGATTTTGCAGCCTTTCCTCCATGTTTGTCACTAATCTCTCTGGCATCGGCTGCTCTGCATGCCGCGTGCTGTCCGTGCACCCACATCCTCACCGACGTCCGCCGGGCCTTCGCCGCTGTCGGCGATCCGACAACGCTGCGGACGAGCGGCCGGCTGGAGCCTCAACGGGGACAAAGAGCCGCCGTGGGCGGAGTACGACGCCAACGGCCTGACCTCGCGTGCTGCTGACGGACTACGGCATCGCTTGGCCAACCGCCGGTTCTCGACGGCGTTCGGGCCAAGCGCTTCACCCGCAACCAGTTGTTCGACGCCTGGGCCCGCTACTGCTCGGGCCAAAGCCTCCCGCCGAGCCCGCCCAGCCGGTGGCCCAGCCCCTCCCCCGGACCGCAACGTGCTGGCAGGGGATCTGCGACAGCGACACCGAATTGCTGGCCGACTTCCCGCCGGACCGGGCGATGCGCCTGTGGACGGACCGGTTCATCGACTACCTGGCCGCCAAGCAGGGAGGCACGCACGGCGGACGCCCTACGTGCCGCGTTCGCTTCCAGCGTGGACGAACTGCGGCGGGATCCTGCCGACGGAGGATCCCGCGGAGACCGGCGCTGCGCCCCGTCGCGAGGACAGCCGGCTGTCGGGCGCCCGGGCCTCATCCAGTGGTGAGCATGCCTTCGCGCAGGCGGTCCAAGAGACGGGAGAGCAGCCGGGAGACGTGCATCTGGGAGACGCCGAGGCGTTCGCCGATCTGGGCCTGGGTGAGAAATAGCGAGGGTGACGGCAAGAACCAGCGACATCGAGAAGGCGGCTTGTGTGCTGCGCGCCGGCGGCCTGGTGGCCCTCCCGACCGAGACCGTCTACGGTCTCGGCGCCAACGCCGAGGACCCCGCCGCTGTCGCGCGCATCTTCAAGGTCAAGGGACGCCCGCCCTCCCACCCGCTGATCGTCCACATCGCCAGCGCGGAACAGCTGGACGACTGGGTCCAGGACGTGCCTGCAACGGCGCGCCTGCTGGCCGAACACTTCCGGCCGGGGCCGCTCACTCTGGTCCTGCGGCGCGGTCGCCGGGTGCCCCTCGAAGCGACGGGTGGCTTGGAGACGGTGGCCGTGCGCGTGCCCGGCCGCCCCGTCGCCCTCGCGCTGCTGTCGGCCTTCGGCGGCGGTGTCACGGCCCCGTCCGCCAACCGCTTCGGCTCGGTCAGCCCCACCACCGCGGACCACGTCCGTGCCGAGCTCGGCGAGGCGGTCGACTTCGTGCTGGACGGCGGCCCCTGCGAGGTCGGCGTCGAGTCGACCATCGTCGACGTCAC
>NZ_JBIATN010000053.1:0-35343 GCF_042891825.1 Streptomyces sp. NPDC001852 | reverse complement strand
CCCGTCGTAGCCCTTCACCTCGCCGAAACGGGGCCCCTTCATCCAGTCTTCGCGGGCCTGCTCGATCTCGGTCTGGGTGCGGGCCAGGAAGTTCCACCACATGAGCAGCTCTTCCGCGAACGGCTCCCCGCCCAGCAGCATGACTTTGGCGTCGGACTCGGCGCGCAG
Source organism: Streptomyces sp. NPDC001852 (assembly GCF_042891825.1). Taxonomy (NCBI): domain Bacteria; kingdom Bacillati; phylum Actinomycetota; class Actinomycetes; order Kitasatosporales; family Streptomycetaceae; genus Streptomyces; species Streptomyces sp. NPDC001852. The sequence goes on along the minus strand of NZ_JBIATN010000053.1, from coordinate 35,175 downwards.
CGGGAGTTCGAGGCGTCCGCAGCCGAGGTAGAGCAGGGAACCGGGAAGCACCGGAACGCCGTCCACATGGACCTCGCCGGACATGGCCAGCACGCCGTACTCGAAGTCGGGCTCCAGGGGCAGCCGGACGTCGGCGCCCCGGGTGAGGGCGAGGTCGGCGCCGACGATCGGGGTGTACGTCGTACCGGGCGAGGCGGAGCCGTCGAGGTCGCCGAGGATCACCGTGGCGGTCAGGCCCGGGGCGGTGACCGTGGGCAGCTCGGGGTGGTGTTCGAACCTGGGGTCGGTGTGGCGGTGTTGGTCGGGCAGTGCCACCCACAGCTGGGCGCCGTGCAGGAAACGGGCGTGCGGGCGGGGGCTCTCCTCGGAGTGGCTGATCCCGCGGCCCGAGGTCATCAGGCCCAGTTCCCCGGGCCGGATCGTCTGCAGGCTGCCCGTCGAGTCGCGGTGCAGCACCTCGCCCTCGTGCAGCCAGCTGACCGTCTGCAGCCCGATGTGCGGGTGCGGCGGGACCTGCATGCCGGGCTCGTCGGCGATGTCGTCGGGCCCGTAGTGGTCGACGAAGGCCCACGCGCCGATCATCCGGCGGCCGAGGTTCGGCAGCAGCCGGCGTACCTCGGCCGACTCGCCGAGCCTGACCTGACGGGGACTCAGCAGTTCGCGGACGGGTTCGGCCACGACGAATCCGCGGCCGCCGCAGACGCTGGGCACGGGCGCGCGGTCAAGATTGCTCATGGCGCCCAACTTAGCGGGGCGGGCGTCGTACCGGTGAGTGCGGAAACGCGCATTTCCCTTGGTCAAGTCAATCAAGTGACTTACGGAATGCGGAGTCACGGTGGGGGCGCGCTCGGTGACGGCTCGGCCGTGGACGGGGTGACCGCGCTCGGAACCGGGGACGGCGTGCCGGTCGTCGGGTGCGGGGGGCGGGCCGGTTCGGTCGGGTAGGGTCGGCCGCCGCGGACCGTGAAGAACACCAGCGCGGCCACGGCGGCCAGCGCCAGCGCGCCCACCACGACACGGCGCAGCAACCGGCGGGGGAGCACCACCGCCGTCGGCGGCCGCAGCGGCCGCAGGTCGGCGGGGCCGACGGAGTGCGCCCGCGCGGCCAGCGCGGCCCGCAGCCGGTCCTCGACGGGCGTCTGCGCGGTCCCGGTACCGGACTCGTTCATCGCAGCCCCTCCAGACGTCGGCCGAGGGCGTCCAGGGCCCGGCTGGCCGTGGACTTGACGGCACCGCGTGACAGGCCGAGCGTCGCCGCGATCTCGGCCTCGCTGAGATGCGACCAGTACCGCAGCACCAGCACCTCCCGCTGCCGCCGGGTCAGGGTGCGCAGCGCCGCCAGCACCTCGCGGTGGTCCTCGTGCAGCAGCACGTCCTCCTCCGGGGCGGGTGCGTGCTGCTCGGGGGCGGGGGTGTGCGCCCGTACGGTCCTGCGCCGGCGCAGCACCGAGCGGGCCGCGTTGACGACGCTGGTCCTCAGATACGCCTCCGGGTCGTCGAGCGAGGCGAGCCGGTGACCGTGCCGGCGGAACAGCGCGGTGAAGGCGTCCTGCACCACGTCCTCGGCGGTGGGCAGGTCGTCCACCAGCAGCACCGCGAGCCGGACCAGGGCGAGCCGGCGGTGGTGGTACAACGCCTCGATCCCCGGCGGCTGTTCGGCGCCGGTCAGGGGTACCGCTCGAACCGCGCCGATGCCGGTGACGCCGGTACCGGGAGCCGGATCGACGGGTGTGCCCGCACCGGCGCGGGTGAGCAGGCGAGCGAGGGCTCGGGCGCGCACTGCCTGCGTGAACCGCCGCCAGGGTGTGGGGCGTTGAGGGATGCCGGACGCCCGGCCCCAGGGCAGGGCCGTCGGCGGTGGTGTGGCTGTCGTCATGGTTCTCCCGGAGCCGGAAGCGGGGCGCCGCCGAGCGACGGCCCGCTTCCGGCCCTGCCTAGGTGCTGCTGCTCAGTACTGCTGTGGAACCGGCGCCGGTGCGCCGATGCCGCGGCGCGGACCGTGCCCGTGCCGCGCCGGTGCGGGCAGGGGGCTCGGGGTGGCGCGGGTGGGTGACGGTACGGGGCTCGGGGTGGCGTGCGGGGGAGACGACGGCACGGGGCTCGGGGCGGCGCGGGTCGGCGCCGGTACCGGGGACGGGGTTGCCGTGCGGGCCGGTGACGGCACGGGGGACGGGGTTGCGGTGTGGATCGGTGAGGGTACCGGGGACGGGGTTGCGGTGTGGGCCGTTGACGGCGTGGGAGACGGGGTCGCGTGGCCGCCGTCCTGGGACGCCTGGGCGGTCATCGTGCCGGCGACGGCCAGGGCGGCGCCTACGGCGGAAACCCCCAGGGCGGCCCTCAGTCGGCGGGTAGGGCCGGGGCGGGATGTTCGGTGCGCTGACATGGGTTCCTTCGGTCGTTCGAGGTCGGACATCTGGTCGCAGGGGAGGCCTCCATCCCGACAGACGTCCGACCCCGGCCGAGGTTGCAGGCAATGACCGACCGATTTTCCGTGCCCGTCGTGGCTCCCTGGGGGACCGTCATCGCGTCCGGGGCCACCGGCGCGACTGCCCCCGCTGCCACCTCGAAGCCCTTCGCCTGACCGGGGTGGACTTCGCCGTGGCCACCTTCGAACCCGGTTGGCGCAGGCCGGAGTCCGTGGCGCCGATCGCACGCCTGGGTGGTGGGCGACGAGCAGGTCGTGGCCTTCGACTTCGCCGGGACGATGGCCAAGGAGTACGCGAAGGGCTGAGGGCGGGTACGGCGGTCCGCCCGCCCGCAGGACCGGGTCGCACACCGTGCGGCCCGGTCGTCGTGTCAGCGGCCCGAGGCGTGATCCGGGTCCGTCCCCGTCGCAGAGCGGTCACCGTGGATGCGTATGCCCTTCGCTGCCGATCGCCGTCGTTCGCGACCAGTCGCTCACACCGGCAGCAGCCGGGCGATCAGCGCGCTGAGCTGACGGGCCGTGCGGCACTCGTGCATCTCGACCAGCTCGGCGTACGCGGGCGCGGCCGAGTCGCCGGTGCCCCAGCGGTCCCGTGGCTCGGGGTTCAGCCAGTACACGCGGCGGGCCCGCCCGGCGACCTCGCGTACGGCGGCCAGGTTCGGGTCGCTCATGTTCGTCCGGGCGTCACCCAGGACGAACACGGTCGTGCGCGGGCCCACCGCGGCGCCGTACCGCTCCGCGAACTCGCCCAGTGCCATGCCGTAGTCGCTGCTGCCGTGCCAGCCGGTGAGCGTGGCCTCCGCGTGGATGCGGGCGCCGAGCCCGTCGGGGTCGGCGCGGCCGTGGGCGAGCAGGCCGGTCACCTCGTCGAGCCGGTTGACGAAGGCGAACACGCGGACCTTGCTGAACTGGTCGTGCAGCGCCTGCACCAGCAGCATCGTGAAGTCGGAGAAGCCCGACACGGAGCCGGACACGTCGCACAGCAGCACCAGTTCGGGGCGGACGGGGCGGCGCCGGCGCAGCACCGGCCGCATCGGCACCCCGCCCGTGGACAGCGAGGAGCGCAGGGTGCGGCGCAGGTCGACGGTGCCGCGCGCGGCCCGGCGCCGGCGCGCGGCGAGCCGGGTGGCCAGTTTGCGGGCGAGCGGCTGAACCGCCCTGCGCAGTTCGGCCAGTTGGTTTCGGTTCGCGTACAGGAAGTCCACCCGGTCCGCGGTCGGTACGACACCGCGCCGGGCGATCTGGTCCCGCCCACGCCGCTCGGCGACCCTGCGCCGGGCCTCTCCTCCCACCATCCGCCGGAACTCCTCGATGCGGCGGCGGATCTCGTCGTCCAGCAGCCGGTCCGCGAAGCCGGCACCACTCCCGCTCCCGCCCCGGACGTCCGCCCGCACCCGGGCCAACAGGGTCTGCGGGCGCAGCCGTTCCAGCGTCTGGTACGCCGACCAGCCGTCCGAGCCGGGTGTACTGCCGTAGCCGCCCATGCCGTCGACCGCCTCCACCGCCAACCGGGCCATCAGGGCACGGTCGTCCGCCGCCAGGGCCTGTGCCAGACGGTCGCGAAGCGCCTCGCGGTCGGCGGGCCCGCCGTGGTCCGGGCCACCGACCCCGCGCGGGAAGTACAGCTCGAAGACCGGGTCGAACACCGCCCGCTGACCGGGGCCGTGCAGCAGCGTCGCGGCCAGCCCCTCGCGCAGCCGCTCCCGGTCCGCGAGCCCCAGTGCCTCCACCGCGCGGGCCGCGTCCACGCTCTCGCCGGTGCCGATCCGCACCCCGTGCGCGCGCAGCGCCCCGACCAGCCCGGTGATCCGTTCGGCGACCTCGGTCACAGCGCGTCCAGGTCGAGCTTCGCCGCCGCCTTCTGGATGTCGTCCTGATGCTTGAGGATGACCCCGAGGCTGTCCCGTACCACCGTCTCGTCCAGGGTGTCGGCGCCCAGTGCCAGCAGGGTGCGCGCCCAGTCGATGGTCTCGGCGACGGACGGCACCTTGCGCAGGTCCATCGCGCGCAGCGCGCCGACCACCCGGACCACCGACTCGGCCAGCGCCGCGTCGAGACCGGGCACCTTCAGCCGTACGATCCGCCGCTCCAGCTCCTCCTCGGGGAAGCCGATGTGCAGGAACAGACAGCGGCGGCGCAGGGCCTCGGACAGCTCCCGGGCGGCGTTGGAGGTGAGGACGACGAACGGGCGCCGGGTCGCGGTGACCGTGCCCAGTTCCGGAACCGTGATCTGGAAGTCGCTGAGCACCTCCAGCAGCAGCCCCTCCATCTCGACGTCGGCCTTGTCGGTCTCGTCGATCAGCAGCACCGTCGGCTCGTCGCCGCGGATGGCGGTCAGCAGCGGGCGGGGGAGCAGGAACTCCTCGCTGAAGATGTCGGTGCGGGTCTCGTCCCAGTTCTCGTCGCGGCCCGCGCTGATCCGCAGCAGCTGCTTGGCGTGGTTCCACTCGTACAGCGCCCGGGACTCGTCCACGCCCTCGTAGCACTGCAGCCGCACCAGCCGGGCCCCGGCCACCTGCGCGACGGCCTTGGCCAGCTCGGTCTTGCCGACCCCGGCGGGGCCCTCCACCAGCAGCGGCTTGCCCAGCCGGCCGGCGAGGAAGACGGTCGTGGCGACGGCGGGCGAGGCGAGGTAGCCGGTCTCGGCGAGGCGGGCGGCGACGTCGTCGACGGACGTGAACAACGGGGCCTCCGGCGGGTCGGGAGAGGGGTGTCCGGGCACCTATCTAAGCGCTTGTTCAGTAGCTCTGTCCAGCGATATACACCGATCGGTTTCCATTCGTCCGCGCCGCCGGTTAACCTCGCTGCATGGCCTCCCCAGAGAAGGTGTCACCCCGCGACCGGCTGCTCGACGCGGCCGGCCGGCTCTCGTACCGCGACGGCGTCTCCGTCGGCATCGAGGCGCTGTGCCGGGAGGCCGGCGTCTCCAAGCGGTCGATGTACCAGCTCTTCGACAGCAAGGACGCCATGCTCGCCGCGAGCCTGGAGCGGCGCATCCCCGGATACGAGGCCCGGCTCGCGCACCCCGACCCGGAAGCCGCGACTCCACGCGAGCGCATCCTGTACGTCTTCGAACGCCTGGAGCGGGCCTCGGTGGACGCCGACTACCACGGCTGCCCCTATCTGGCCGTCCTGGTCGAGCTGAAGGACCCTGAGCACCCGGCGACCAAGGTCGCCCGAGGCGTCAAGCAACGGCTGACCGACGCCTTCCGCGCCGAGGCCGAACGCGGCGGCGCCCGCGCCCCCGACCTGCTCGCCCGCCAGCTCGTGCTGGTCTTCGACGGCGCCAGCGCCCGGGCCGGCGCGAAGGTCGAGCACCTGGACGACGGACTGGCCACGACGACGGTGACGGCGCTGCTGGACGCGGCGGGGATGGACTGAGCGGTGCCCCTCCCGGGCGCTGCCGAACCCGGACGGGGCAGCCCAACGCGCCGCCCCGTCGCCCGCCCGGTCCAATGAAACCGTGACCGCGCCCCCGGACGACTGCCTCGCGCGCAACGAATGGATCTGCGGCGCCTATCTCAGCACCCGCCGCCAGATCCTCCTCGACGCGGTCGTGCAGCACCTCCAGCTGACCGTCCTGTCGGTCCTCATCGGCCTGGCCATCGCCCTGCCGCTCGCGGTGCTGGCCCGCCGCTGGGGCTGGACGGCCGGGCCGGTGCTCGCCGTGACGACGGTCCTCTACACGATCCCCTCGCTGGCCATGTTCTCCCTGCTCCTGCCCCTGTACGGCCTCTCGGCCACCCTCGTCGTCGCCGGCCTCGTGCTGTACTCGCTGACCCTGCTCGTCCGGAACATCCTCGCGGGCCTGCGCGCCGTCCCCGAGGAGACCCGGCAGGCCGCGCGCGGCCTCGGCTACGGCCCGATCCGGCTGCTGCTCACCGTGGAACTGCCCCTCGCGCTGCCCGCCGCCATGGCCGGCCTGCGCATCGCCACCGTCTCGACGGTCTCCCTGGTCACGGTCGGCGCGATCGTCGGCTTCGGCGGGCTGGGCAATCTCATCTACGCGGGCATGAACACCTACTTCAAGGCCCAGGTGCTCACCGCGTCCGTGCTCTGCGTGCTGATCGCCGTCGCCGCCGACCTGCTCCTGCTCGGCGTGCAGTGGCTGATCACGCCGTGGACCCGGGCGGCCCGAGCACGGGCGCCCGCAGGACGACGGCGGCCGCGCGCGAGGGTCCTCGGGGCGAAGGCGGGCCGGGCATGACCACGCTCACCGCGACCTGGCAGTGGCTCGCCGACCCCGCGCACTGGTCGGGTGACGACGGCGTCCGGCACCGACTGCTGCAGCACCTGGTGCTCACCGTCGTCTGCCTGTTCCTCAGCTGTCTGATCGCGCTGCCCGTCGCCCTGGTCCTCGGCCACCTCGGCAAGGGCGGCGCGCTCGCCGTCAACATCTCCAACGTCGGCCGGGCCGTGCCCACGTTCGCCGTCCTGGTCCTGCTGCTCCTCACCCCGGTCGGCCAGTGGGGCGAGGGGCCCACCGTGGTGGCCCTGGTGCTGTTCGCCGTACCGCCCCTGCTCACCAACGCCTACGTCGGCATGCGCGAGGTCGACCGCGGCGTCGTACAGGCGGCCCGGGGGATGGGGATGACCGGACGGCAGCTGCTGCTGCGGGTCGAACTGCCCCTCGCGCTGCCGATGGTCGTGAGCGGGGTGCGGATCGCCGCCGTCCAGCTCGTCGCCACCGCCACCATCGCCGCGCTCGCGGGAGGCGGCGGTCTCGGCCGGATCATCACCGCCGGCTTCAACCTCGCCAGCACGCCCCAGGTGGTCGCGGGCGCCCTGCTCGTCGCCGGGTTCGCACTCGTCGTCGAGGGCGTCTTCGAGATCGCCGAGCGACTGGCACCGGCGTGGGTGCGGGGCGGCCGATGAGAAGAGCCCTCACAGCCCTGCCAGCCCTCACCCTGCTCACGGTCACCGCCTGCACCACCGGCCCTTCCCTGGAGAACCGTGGCCAGGTCACCGCCCCACCCGGCGACAGCCACCACCTCACCATCGGCTCGGCCGGCTTCACCGAGAGCGATCTGCTCGCCCAGATGTACGCCCAGTTGCTGAACCAGGCCGGCTACAAGACCTCCCTGCTCACCGTCAACAACCGGGAGCTGTACGAACCCGCGCTGGAATCCGGCCAGATCGACGTCGTCCCCGAGTACGCGGCCACCTTCGCCGACTGGCTGAACGCCAAGACCCACGGCGCCGACGCCGAAACCGTCGGCTCACCCGACCTCGGCAGGACGATGACCGCACTGCGGCGACTCGCCACGCCCCGCGGCCTCACCGTCCTCGCGCCCGGCCGTGCGGTCGACCAGAACGCCTTCGCGGTGCGCGCGGACTACGCCCGCCGCCACGGCCTGAAGACCCTCAGCGACCTCGGCGCGGCGAAGCTGAAGGTGCGCATCGCGGCCGGCGACGAGTGCGTGCGACGGCCGTACTGCGAGCCGGGGCTGAGAAGCGTGTACGGCATCGACATCACCGGTGTCGATCCCAAGGGAGTCGGCACCACGCAGGCCAAACGGGCCGTGCAGGAGGGCCGGGACCAGATGGTGCTGATCACCACCACGGACGCCACCCTCGACGCCTTCGGCCTGGTCCTGCTCGCGGACGACAAGCACCTGCAGAACGCCGACTACGTGGTTCCGGTGGTCAACCGCGCCCGGGCCGGCAGCGCGGGGGTGGCGAAGGCGCTGGGCAGGCTCAACGACGTGCTCACCACACGCGACCTGGCCGACCTGAACCAGCGGGTCGACAGCTGGCGCAGGCTGCCCGCCGACGTGGCCCGCGCCTATCTGACGGACAAGGGGCTGCTGAAGTGACTCCGAAGGCCGAGGGGGCGTTCGACCGCCCCGGGGTCAGGCGTCCGCCACCGACTCGAACGACACCTGCCCCCGGGCCACGCCCCGCGCATCCGCGTCCACCGAGCGGCGCAGGGCCTCGTGCAGCTTCGCCGGGGTGAGCACGCCGAGGAAGCGCGCGCCGTCCAGCACCGCGACCCACCCGGCGTCGTACTGGAGCATCACGCCGAACGCCTGCTTGAGCGGCGCGCCCACCGGCACCCACGCGGTCATCCGGTGGGTCACCTCCCCGACCGTGCCGCCCGCCGTCAGTTCCTCGAGACCGGCCCAGCCGTGCAGGTCGCCGTGCGCGTCGAGGACCACGGCCCAGCGGGCGCCCTCGGCCCGCAGCCGCTCGACGGCCCGGTCGGCGGGTTCGTCCAGGCGGGCGACGGGCGGCTGTTCCAGGTCGTCCGGCTCGATCGTGGTGACCGACAGCCGCTTCAGGCCCCGGTCGGCGCCCACGAAGGAGGCGACGTACGGGGTCGCGGGCGCACCGAGCACCGCGCCGGGCGTGTCGAACTGCTCGATGCGGCCCTGCCCGTACACGGCGATCCGGTCACCGAGCCGCACCGCCTCCTCGATGTCGTGCGTGACGAGCAGCACGGTCTTGCGCACCGCGGCCTGCATCCGCAGGAACTCGTCCTGCAACTGCTCGCGCACCACCGGGTCGACCGCGCCGAACGGCTCGTCCATCAGCAGCACCGGTGGATCCGCGGCGAGGGCCCGCGCCACCCCCACCCGCTGCCGCTGGCCCCCGTCCTCGGGTCGAGCCCCACCAGGTCCAGCAGTTCGGCGGCGCGCGCCCGCGCCCTGGCCCGCTTCCAGCCGAGCAGCGCGGGCACGGTCGCGGTGTTGTCCAGGACGGTGCGATGCGGAAAGAGGCCCACCTGCTGGATGACGTACCCGATGCGCCGGCGCAGCCGCACCGGATCGACCGAGGCGATGTCCTCGCCGTCGACGAAGATCCGGCCCGAGGTCGGCTCGATCAGCCGGTTGACCATCATCATGGTCGTCGTCTTGCCGCAGCCGGACGGGCCGACGAGCGTGACCAGCTCACCCTCGGGCACCTCGAAGGAGAGGTCGTCCACGGCCGTCGTACCGTCCGGATAGCGCTTGGTGACCTGCTCGAACCGGATCATGTCCTCACGCTAGCGGGGCCGCTCCAAGCACGCTCGGCGACGAGGTGAGACGAAGGCCATGGTGGCCGGAACCGGCTTGGATCAACGCGTCTGACTGTGATTGCGTTGCAACCAGACATCGTCACTCATCACGGACGTGCCGGAGGTTGACCCTTGAGCTTGACGGGAACACCGTTCTTCGTCCTGCTGATCGCAGCCACGGCAGTCTGCGTGGTCGGGACCATGGTGCTGTGGTCGGTCGTCAGGGGGCCGCGGCCGCTGCGCTGGCTGGTGCGGTTCCTGATGATCGGCCTGTGCCAGCTCACCGCGATCTCCGTGGTCGCGACGTGGATCAACAACGACTACGGCCTCTACGCCTCCTGGGCCGACCTGCTGGGCCGCAACAACGGGGCCGTGGCCATGCCCGGACCCCCGGCGGACCGCGCCAAGTTCACCCACACCGAAACCGGACTGCTGGACACGTACTTCCGCGGCCGGCATTCGGCCCTGTCCGGACAGGTCATCGTCTGGACACCGCCGGAGTACAACCAGCCCCGGTACCGCCACACCCGCTTCCCGGTCGTGCTGCTCCTGCACGGCGTACCGGGCGGCCCCGCTTCCTGGCTGGAGCACGGCGGTATGCCCGGGGACTTCGAGCGGCTCATGAAAGCACGCACCAGCCATCCCTTCATCCTGGCCATGCCCGTGGTCGACCCGGGCGGTATCGACACCGACTGCACCGACGAACCCGGCCGGAAAGTGGCCACCTGGATGGCGGCCGACGTACCGGAACTGCTCGGCCACAAGTTCCGTACCCTGCGCGGAGCCAAGGGCTGGGGCGTGATGGGCTTCTCCACCGGAGGCTTCTGCGCCGCCCGGCTTCCGCTTGCCTATCCCAAGGTCTTCGCGGCGGGCGCCGCACTGGACCCCGACCCGCTCACCGGAGACAAGGGCGTGATCGGCGACCCAAAGGTGCGCAGGCTGACCAGCCCCACGTACATGGTGCGGCACACCAAGGCTTCGGTCGGTCTGTTCCTGGCCACGTCCGCCCAGGACCGCCTCAGCCCGCCGCACTACATCGAGCAGTTCACGCGGGCCGCGGCCGGCACCGCCGTCCAGCCCCGGACCCTGGTGCTGCCCGAGGGCGGCCACAACTACAACACCTGGACACGGCTGTATCCGGCCGCCTTCGGCTTCCTCAGCCGCAACACCAGCGCACCGAAGGGGTGACACGGCGGAAGTGACATCGGGTCAGCTCAGCAGGATCACTTCCAGGGTGCGCGGACCGTGCACGCCCTCCACCCGGTCCAGCTCGATGTCGCTCGTGGCCGACGGACCGGAGATCCACGTCAACGGGCGGGTCGGGTCGAGGCGTTCGAGGGCCTGCGGGACCGAGGAGACCACCTGGTCCGGGACGCGGACGACACAGATGTGGTGGTCCGGGATGAGCGAGATACGGCGCCGGCCCTGGTCGGGGGAGCCGTCCAGGACGATCGTCCCGGTCTCCGCGATCGCCACGGCACAGCCCGTCACCACGCTGCCCACCCGGTCCAGCCGCTGCGGTGTGCTCACTGCCCGGTCGTGGATCCGCACCGGGTCCGCGGCGGACATCCACTCCGGCGGCAGCCCGGGAGGCACCAGCACCTCCTGGCACCCGCGCTCGTTCAGCAGCCGCATCACGAGGTACGGCAGCTCCTCGGCGTCGCTGCGGTGCACGATCGCCCGGTAGTCCGCGAGGTTCTCGGCCAGTAGCTCCACCGTCTGCCCGGTCGTGCGGCCCCCGTGCTCCCGCAGGTAGTCCCGGTCCACGGCCTCCTCGTACGGCCGCTCGTCCGGAGCCACGTCGGCGAGCGCGCGCCGTACCCGGCCCAGGATCCGTTCCCTGCTGCTCACTTGGTGCCGTCCTTTCCACCGCGGGTGCGCTGCCACCAGTCCCGGAAGGGCTCCGCCGGTACGGCGGGCAGGTCCCGGGTGCCGCTCCAGGCTCTGCCCGGCCCCGGCAGGGCGCGCGGGTGCAGCCGGCGGGTGCGGGAGGCGAGCCGCTGTCCGGTGCGCAGGGCGCCGGGGTGGGTGAACGCCCAGCGCGCCGCGCGCATCGCCGCCCGCTCGGCCGCATGCCCCTTGGCCGGTTTCAGCACGACCCTGTTGCCCTGCCGGACCGCCGGGCCGCCTTCCACGACCCGCTCCCGCAGATGCACCAGCACCTCGGGGATGTCGATGGCGACCGGGCACACCTCGTAGCAGGCGCCGCACAGACTCGACGCGTACGGCAGCGAGGCGTCGATCTCGCTCGCCGTCCCACGGAGTTGGGGGCTGAGGATCGCGCCGATCGGGCCCGGATAGACCGAGCCGTAGGCGTGGCCGCCCGCCCGCTCGTACACCGGGCACACGTTCAGGCAGGCCGAGCAGCGGATGCAGCGCAGGGCCTGGCGGCCGACCCGGTCGGCGAGGGTGTCGGTGCGGCCGTTGTCGAGCAGGACGAGGTGGAAGGTCCGGGGTCCGTCGTCGCCGGATGTGCCGGTCCACATCGACGTGTAGGGGTTCATGCGCTCGGCGGTGGAGGAGCGGGGGAGGGTCTGCAGGAAGACCTCCAGGTCCCGCCAGGTGGGGACGACCTTCTCGATGCCGACGACCGAGATCAGCCTCTCCGGCAGGGTCAGGCACATCCGGCCGTTGCCCTCGGACTCCACGACGACGAGGGTGCCGGTCTCGGCGACCATGAAGTTCGCGCCGGAGATGCCGACCTTGGCGCGCAGGAACTTCTCCCGCAGGTGCAGCCTGGCGGCCTCGGCGAGTTCGGCGGGGGTGTCGGTCAGGTCCTCCGGGGCCGGGCGGCCCCACGCGGCCATCTCGGAGCGGAAGATGTCCCGGATCTCGCCCCGGTTGCGGTGGATGGCCGGCACCAGGATGTGCGAGGGCCGGTCCCTGCCCAACTGCACGATCAGCTCGGCGAGATCGGTCTCGTAGGCGCGGACGCCCTCCTTCTCGAGGGCCTCGTTGAGCCCGATCTCCTGTGTGGCCATCGACTTGACCTTGACGACCTCCGACTCGCCGGTCGCCTTCACCAGGCCGGCGACGATCCGGTTGGCCTCCTCGGCGTCCGCGGCCCAGTGGACCGTACCGCCCGCGGCGGTGACCGACTCCTCCAACTGCACCAGATAGCGGTCGAGATGGCGCAGGGTGTGGTCCTTGATCCGGCGACCGGCCTCGCGCAGTGCCGCCCAGTCGTCCAGCTCGGCCACCGCGCGGGCCCGTTTGGCACGGATGGTGTGCGTGGCGTGCCGCAGGTTGCCGCGCAGGGTCGGGTCGCCCAGGGCGTCGTGAGCCGCCTTCGGAAAGGCCGGCATGCCGACGAACGTTCCGCTCATGCCGCCGGTTCCTCCTCCGTGCTCGCCAGGATCTCCGCGATGTGTACCGGCCGCATGCCCACGTCCAGGCGGCTCATGGTGCCCCCGATGTGCATCAGACACGAGTTGTCCGCCGCGCACAGCACCTCCGCGCCGGTCGACGCGGCGCTGCGCACCTTGTCCGCGCCCATCGCCGCCGAGACTCCGGCGTTCTTCAGCGCGAACGTGCCACCGAAACCGCAGCACTCCTCGGCGCCCGGCAGTTCCACCAACTCCAGCCCCTTGACCGCCTGGAGCAGCCGGCGCGGCCGGTCGCCGAGTCGGAGGCCGCGCAGTCCGTGACAGGTCGGGTGATAGGTGACCTTGTGGGGGTAGTGGGCACCGACGTCCGTCACCCCGAGCACGTCCACCAGGAACTCCGTCAGCTCGTACGTCTTCGGCACCACCGGCGCCAGCGTCCGCGCCAGCGAGTCCCCCCGCCCCTCGGCGCGTGCCCGCTCGCCCATCCGCGGATACAGCTCGCGCACCATCGCCCCGCAGGATCCGGACGGAGTGACGATCGCGTCGTACTCGCCGAAGACATCGGAGAAGTGCCGGGCGAGCGGCTCGGCCTCGTGCCGGTAACCGGTGTTGTAGTGCGCCTGCCCGCAGCAGCTCTGGCCCATCGGGAAGTCGACGTCGACACCCAGTCTGGTCAGCAGCTTCACCACGGCGCGGCCGGTGTCCGGATAGAGCGTGTCGTTGACACAGGTCAGGAACAGGGCGACACGCATCGCGGCTCCTAGGGGTCGGTCATCGGACGAGTGCAGGGTAGTGGGCGAATACCGTCGAAGGGAGACCGCCGCTCACCGTGGGGCGAGCCGCGCCTCCGCCTCCCGCCAGCGCGCGCCGTCACCACGGGGCGCGTACCGGGTCAGCGGCTGGGTACGGGTGAGCAGCCGGCGCATCGCGGCCAGGTCACCGACGAGCCCGTGGGCACGGGCCTGGACCAGGACGTTGCCGAGGGCCGCCGCCTCCGTCGCACCGGCGACCACGGGCAGCCCGCAGGCGTCGGCGGTCAGCTGGCACAGCAGCGCGTTGCGGGTGCCGCCGCCGACGAGGTACACCACGTCCACCGGGTGGTCGGCCAGCCGCTGTGCGTCCTCGACGGCCCGCCGGTGGGCGAGGGCCAGCGAGTCCAGGATGCACCGGGTGACCTCGGCCCGCGTCGCCGGGACCGGCTGCCCGGACGCCCGGCACGCCTCGGCGATCCGCTCCGGCATACGCCCCGGCGCGAGGAACGTCTCGTCCCCGGCGTCGACCACCGAGCGCAGCGCGGGCACGGCGCCGGCCTCGCGCAACAGCCGGCCCAGGTCCGGCTCGCCCCAGGCTCGTTGGCACTCCTGGAGCAGCCACAGCCCCATGATGTTGCGCAGATACCGGACCGTGCCGTCGAGCCCCAGCTCGTTGGTGAAGTTCGCGGTCCGGCTCTCCTCGGTGAGCACCGGAGCGGTCAGCTCCAGTCCCGCCAGGGACCAGGTACCGGTGCAGATGTAGGCGAAGGTCCCGCCGGTGGCCGGGACGGCGGCCACCGCGGAGGCGGTGTCGTGCGAGCCGACGGCCGTCACCGGCACCGGACCGGTCAGCCCGGTCTCCTCCAGCACCTGAGGCCGCAGCACCCCGGCCGGGTCGCCGGGCTGCCGCAGCGGCGCGAACAGGCCGAGGTCGACACCGAGGCGGTGGGCGAGGTCGTACGACCACGTCCGCGTCCGGGGGTCGATCAGCTGGGTCGTCGAGGCGTTGGTCAGCTCGGTGCCCTGTTCGCCGGTCAGCCAGTACGACATCAGATCCGGGACGAGCAACACCCGCTCGGCATAGGACAGTTGGCGCCTCCCGCGGGCGGCCGTGAGCTGGTACAGGGTGTTGAAGGGCGCGTACTGGATGCCCGTCGCCGCGTACAGCTCGGCGGCCGGCACGGTCGCCCACACCTTCTCCGCGACGCCCTCGGTGCGGGCGTCGCGATAGTGCACCGGGTTGCCCAGCAGGGCGCCGTCCGCGTCCAGCAGGCCGTAGTCGACGGCCCAGCTGTCGATGCCGACGGAATCCACCTGGCCCGCCGTCCGCAGCCCCTGAAGGATCCCGTCGTACAGCGCGAGGACGTCCCAGTGCAGCCCCTCCGCGAGGCGCACCGGGCGGTTGGGGAACCGGTGCGCCTCGCTCAGTTCCAGCGAGTCCGGGCTCACCCGGCCGACCATCACCCGCCCGCTGGAGGCGCCGAGATCGACCGCGGCGTACGACTGCACGAGCCCGCTCACCGCAGGAACGCGGCCGCCACACCCGCGTCGACCGGGACGTGCAGCCCGGTGGTGTGGGTCAGCTCGCCGCCGGTCAGCGCGAAGACGGCGTTCGCGACATGCTCCGGCAGCACCTCCCGCTTGAGGATGGTCCGCTGGGCGTAGAACTCGCCCAGCTTCTCCTCCGGCACCCCGTACACCGCGGCCCGCTGTGCACCCCAGCCGCCCGCGAAGATCCCGGAACCGCGCACCACGCCGTCCGGGTTGACCCCGTTGACCCGGATGCCGTGCTCGCCCAACTCGGCGGCCAGCAGCCGTACTTGATGGGCCTGATCGGCCTTGGTGGCGGAGTAGGCGATGTTGTTCGGTCCGGCGAAGACCGCGTTCTTGGAGGCGATGTACACGATGTCACCGCCCAGCCCCTGCGCGATCATCACTCGCGCCGCCTCCCGCGAGACCAGGAAGGAACCGCGGGCCATGATGTCGTGCTGCAGGTCCCAGTCGCGCGCCGACGTCTCCAGCAGCGGCTTGGAGACGGAGATCCCGGCGTTGTTCACGACCAGGTCGACCCCGCCGAAGGCGAGCGCCGCCGCCTTGAAGGCCTCCGCGATCTGCTCCTCGGAGGTGACGTCGACGGTCACGGCGACCGCCCTGTCCGGCCCGCCCAGCTCCTCGGCCACGGCCCGGGCGTTGTCGGTGTTCAGATCGGCGACGACGACACACGCTCCCTCGGCCACCAGCCGGTGCGCGATGGCCCTGCCGATGCCGCTGCCCGCACCGGTCACCAGCGCCACCCGGGTCGCCAGCGGCTTCGGCCTCGGCATCCGCTGGAGCTTGGCCTCCTCCAGCGCCCAGTACTCGATGCGGAACTTCTCCGACTCCTCGATCGGCGCATACGTCGAGACCGCCTCCGCGCCCCGCATCACGTTGATGGCGTTGAGGTAGAACTCGCCGGCCACGCGAGCGGTCTGCTCGTCCTTGCCGAAGCCGAACATGCCCACACCGGGGACGAGCACGACGGCCGGGTCGGCGCCGCGCATGGCGGGGGAGTCGGCGGTCGCGTGCCGCTCGTAGTAGGCGGCGTACTCCTGCCGGTACTCGGCGTGCAACTCCTGCAGCCGGCCCACGGCCTCCTCCAGCGGCGCGGTCGGCGGCAGGTCCAGCACCAGCGGCCGTACCTTGGTCCGCAGGAAGTGGTCCGGGCACGACGTGCCCAGCGCCGCGAGCCGCGGGTGCTCGGCGCGGGCGAGGAAGTCCAGCACGGCGTCGGAGTCGTCGAAGTGCCCGACCTGCGCCCTGTCCCGCGAGGCGACGGCCCGGACGTACGGCGCCAGCGCCGCCGCCCGCTCCCGGCGCTCGGCCTCGGGGAGGGCCTCGTAGCCCTCGATCACCGGCCCGAAGGGCTCCGGCCTCCCGCGCTCGGCGAGAAACGCCTCCGCGGTACGGATGATGTGCAGCGAGTTGCGTTCGCACTCCTCGGAGCTGTCGCCCCAGGCGGTGATGCCGTGCCCGCCGAGGATGCAGCCGATCGCCTGCGGGTTGGCCTCCTTGACCGCCGCGATGTCCAGCCCGAGCTGGAAGCCGGGCCGCCGCCACGGCACCCACACCACGGCGTCCCCGAAGCACTCGGCCGTCAGTTTCTCCCCGTCGGCCGCGCAGGCGAGCGCGATCCCGGAGTCCGGGTGCAGGTGATCGACGTGGGCGGCGTCGACCAGTCCGTGCATCGCGGTGTCGATGGACGGCGCGGCCCCGCCCTTGCCGTGCAGGCAGTAGTCGAAGGCGGCGACCATCTCGTCCTCGTGCTCGACCCCGGGCCAGACGTCCCGCAGAGCCCGCAACCGGTCCAGCCGCAGCACGGCGAGCCCCGCCTCGGTGAGCGTCCCGAGATCCCCGCCCGATCCCTTGACCCACATCAGCTCGACATCGCCGCCGGTGACGGGATCGGTGCCGGTGCCCTTGGCGGAGGCGTTGCCGCCGGCGTAGTTGGTGTTGCGGGGGTCGGCGCCGAGGCGGTGGGAGCGGGCGAGGAGAGCGGCGGCCTGGGGATGGGTTGCCATGACGTACGGATCCTTTTCAGATGAGGGGGACAATCAGGGGCGCGGGGAACTGCGCGACAAGCCACGACGGTCCCGCAGCCCGCGACGGAACGGAAAGGGGCAGACACTCACGCCCCCCAACCGGCCTGCTGCCCTCCCACCCGCTCTGCAACGATCTTCTCGGCCCACCCGGACCGGGCGTACGCGGCAATGGGGTCCGGATCCAACCCCATCTCCTCCCGCACCTCACCGAGCAGCGGCCGTACATCCGTGTTGTACGCATCCATCAGCACGGCGTTCGCCCCGAGCACATCCCCCGAAACCTGAGCCTCGGCCAACGCCTCCCGGTCCACCAACAGAGCCTTGGCCGTCGCCTCCTGCACGTTCATCACCGACCGGATGATCGCCGGAATCTTCGCCTCGATGTTGTGGCACTGATCGAGCATGAACGCGACGTCCGGCCCGAACCCGCCCCCACGCACGACCTCGTACATGATCCGGAACAGCTGGAACGGATCGGCCGCCCCGACCATCAGGTCGTCGTCGGCGTAGAACCGGGAGTTGAAGTCGAAGCCGCCCAGCTTCCCCTCCCGCAGCAGCGTGGCCACGATGAACTCGATGTTGGTCCCCGGAGCGTGATGCCCGGTGTCGACCACGACCTGCGCCTTCGGGCCCAGCTTCAGGCAGTGCGCGTACGCCGTCCCCCAGTCCGGGACATCGGTCGTGTAGAAGGCCGGCTCGAAGAGCTTGTACTCCAGCAGCATCCGCTGCCCGTCACCGAGCCGCTCGTAGACCTCGGCCAGTCCCTCCGCCAGCCGGTCCTGCCGTCCCCGCACATCGTCCTGCCCGGGATAGTTCGTGCCGTCGGCGAACCACAGCTTCAGATCGGCGGAGCCCGTCGCGTCCATGATGTCGACGCACTCCAGCAGATGGCCGACGGCCTTGCGCCGCACCGCCGCGTCCGGATGACAGATGCTGCCCAGCTTGTAGTCGTCGTCCTGGAACGTGTTGGAGTTGATCGCCCCGACCCGCACTCCACGGTCCTCGGCGAACTTCGCCAGGGCGCCGTAGTCCTCGACCTCGTCCCACGGAATGTGGAGGGCGACGGTCGGCGCGACGCCGGTGAACTCGTGCACCTTGGCCGCGTCCTCGAGCTTCTCCTGCGCCGTCCGGGGCACACCGGCCTGCGCGAACACCTTGAAGCGCGTCCCCGAGTTCCCGTACGCCCACGACGGCGTCTCGACGGCCTGGGTCTTGAGCGCGGCCTTCACCGCGGCGAGGTCGGTCACTTCGGGCTCCTGTGGCATCGGACCTGAAAGGCCTCGTGTGAAACGATTCAGGATGGGAAGGTATGAGCCCCCCAGGGGCGTGTCAAGCCCTGCGGTCAGGTCTGTTTTCTGTGACCTGGCGGTGACCTTCGACTATCGAAATCTTTTCGAGCGATAGCCATTGACGTGACATGTCTGCCATGCCTAACGTCCCGGCCATCCAGTTGAAACCTTTCACGACGCTGCGAGGGCTTCGTCCAGCCGGCGTTGTCGAGGAGCCACCCATGACCCACCCGTCCGACACGGGACCGGCCCCGGTGCTGGCGCTGAGGGACGTCGCCAAGTCCTTCGGTGCCGTACGCGCCCTGCGGGGCGTCTCCCTCGAGCTGTTCGCCGGAGAGGTCCACGCCCTCGCCGGTGAGAACGGCGCGGGCAAGTCGACCCTGATCAAGACGCTTGCCGGGGTGCACCGTCCGGATGCCGGCCAGGTGCTGCTCGACGGTCAGCCCGCACAGTTCCACGGGCCCGGTGACGCCCGCGACGCCGGGATCGCCGTGATCTACCAGGAGCCCACGCTCTTTCCCGACCTGTCGATCGCCGAGAACATCTTCATGGGCCGCCGGCCCCGGCGCGCGCTCGGCCGTATCGACCACAAGGCCACCCGCGAGGCCACCGCCGCCCTGATGAAGCGGCTCGGCGTCGACCTCGACCCCGACCGCCCGGCACGCGGTCTGTCCATCGCCGACCAGCAGATCGTGGAGATCGCCAAGGCGCTCTCCTTCGACGCCCGGGTCCTGATCATGGACGAGCCGACGGCGGCGCTCACCGGCAGCGAGGTCGCCCGGCTCTTCGGCGTCGTGCGCACCCTGCGCGAACAGGGTGCGGCGGTGCTGTTCATCTCCCACCGGCTGGAGGAGATCTTCGAGATCTGCCAGAAGGTGACCACCCTGCGCGACGGCGCCTGGATCGCGAGCGAGCCGCTGGCCGGCATGACCGAGGACGACCTGGTCCGCCGGATGGTCGGCCGCGAGCTCGACGAGCTGTACCCCAAGCAGGCGGTGGAGCCCGGCGAGGTGGCGTTGAGCGTCCGCCGGCTGACCCGCGAGGGCGTCTTCACGGACGTCTCCTTCCAGGTGCGGCGCGGTGAGATCGTCGGCCTCGCGGGGCTGGTCGGCGCCGGCCGCACCGAGGTCGCCCGCGCGGTGTTCGGCGTCGACCGCTGGGACGCCGGGGAGGTCGAGGTCGACGGCCGGAAACTCACCAACGGCGCGCCGTCCACCGCGATGGCCGCCGGGCTCGCCCTCGTCCCCGAGGACCGGCGTGCCCAGGGACTGGTGATGGACATGTCCATCGAGCGGAACATCGGCCTGACCGGGCTGCGCACCACCGTGAAGGCCGGGCTGGTGGACCGCGGTGCCGAGCGCAGCCGGTCGCTGGACTGGGCGGTGAGGCTCCAGGTGAAGTACGCCCGGATCGCCGACGCCGTCTCCACGCTCTCCGGCGGCAACCAGCAGAAGGTCGTCCTCGCCAAGTGGCTGGCCACCGACCCCAAGGTGCTGATCGTCGACGAGCCCACCCGGGGCATCGACGTCGGCACCAAGGCCGAGGTGCACCGGCTGCTGTCCCAGCTCGCCGCCGACGGGGTGGCGGTGCTGATGATCTCCTCCGACCTGCCGGAGATCCTCGGCATGGCCGACCGGGTGCTGGTGATGCACGAGGGCCGGCTCACCGCCGAGATCCCCCGTTCCGACGCCACCGAGGAAACCGTGATGGCCGCAGCCACCGGGAGGGCCGCCGCATGACGGTGACGACACCGAACCCCACCCCCGTCGCCGAGGCGCCCCCCTCCAGCGGCGCCCGGCTGGTCGACCGCGTCTTCAAGATGCGCGAACTCGCCATCCTGGTCGTCTTCCTGGTGATGATCGCGGTCACGCAGGCCGGCAACAGCCAGTTCCTGTCCGAGCAGGGCATCAAGGACCTGCTGCTGAACGCGACCATCCTGGTCCTGGTCGCCACCGGCCAGTCGGTGGTGGTCATCACCCGCAACGTCGACCTGTCCGTCGGCTCCACCCTGGGCATCAGCGCCTTCGCCGCCGGCACCTGTCTGCACGGCGGCGGCGGCCCGGCCGTCGCGATCGTCCTCGCGGTGCTGCTCGGCATCGGCTTCGGCCTGGTGAACGGCCTGCTGGTCAGCCTCGGCCAGGTGCCCGCGCTGGTGGTCACCCTGGGCACGCTGTACATCATCCGCGGCATCGACTCCATCTGGGTCGGCTCCCGCCAGATCACCGCGGCCGACCTGCCCGGAGGCTTCGTCGACTTCGGCTCCGGCGGCATCTCCGCGGTGCCGTACCTCGCGCTCATCGCCCTCGCCGTGCTGGTCGCCACCGCCTACTGCCTCAAGCACTTCGGCAGCGGCCGTGAGCTGTACGCCCTCGGCTCCAACCCGGAGGCCGCCCGGCTCGCCGGCATTCCCGTCAGGGCGCGCATCCTGCTCGCCTACACCTTCTGCGGCGCCCTCGCCGGCCTCGCCGGGGCCATGTACCTGGCCCGGTTCGGCAACGTCGACTCCGGCACCGGGAACGGCTACGAACTCACCGTCGTCAGCGCGGTCGTCGTCGGCGGTGTCGTCTTCACCGGCGGCTCGGGCAGCGTGTACGGCGCCGCGCTCGGCGCCCTGCTGCTGACCTCCATCAACAGCGTGCTGCCCGCGCTGGGTGTCAGCTCCGTGTGGGTGCTCGCCATCAACGGCGTACTGCTGCTCCTCGCCATCGCCGTCGACCGGATCGTGGCCCTGCGGGTGGCGGCCGCCCTGAAGAAGAAGTCGGCTTCCGCCAAGCCCGCCGTACAGAAGGGGGAGGCTCGTGCCTGAGTCCCTGACCCGTGCCGTCCGCTGGGACACGGTCGTCGGCGCCCTGCTGATCGTCCTGCTCCTGCTGTCCTTCTCCTTCGTCGACGGCTTCGGCAATGCACTGAACCTGTCGTTCCTGATCGGCAACACCCTGCCCATCGCGCTGATCGCCCTGCCGATGACCCTGCTGGTCGTCTCCGGCGAGATCGACCTGTCGGTGGCCTCCACGGCCGGACTGTCCGGCGCGGTGATGGGCAAGCTGTGGAACGACGGCATGGCCATCGAGACGATCATCCCGCTGTGCCTGCTGCTCGGCGTGGTGTGCGGGCTGGTCAACGGCCTGCTGGTGACCCGGCTCGGGCTGCCGTCCCTCGCCGTCACCATCGGCACCCTCGCCGCCTACCGGGGCATCGCCCAGATCGTCCTCGGCTCCGACGCGGTCACCGACTTCCCCGCCCAGTACCTCGACTTCGCCGCCGGACGGATCGGGAACTCCTTCCTCCCGCAGGCCTTCCTGCCCTTCCTGGTGTTGCTCGCCATCGCCGTCGTCGTCCTGCACGCCACCCCCTTCGGGCGGTCGCTGTTCGCGATCGGCGCCGGCCAGGAGGCCGCCCGGTTCGCCGGCATCCGGGTCAAGCGGGCCAAACTCCTGCTGTTCGTCGCCACCGGCCTCATGGCCTCCCTCACCGGCGTCTTCTGGGCCCTGCACTACGCCAGCGCCCGCTACGACAACGCGACGGGGCTCGAACTCTCGGTGGTGGCCGCGGTGTTGCTCGGCGGCATCGACTTCGACGGCGGCAAGGGAACCCTGGGCGGGGCCATCGCCGGGGTGTTCCTGCTCGGTGCCCTGCAGAACGTGATGAGCCTCCTCAACGTCTCCGCCCAGTCGCAGATCGTCGTCACCGGCGTGCTGCTCGTCATCTCGGTGCTCGGCCCCCGGGTCGCCCGCCAAGTCTCCGTCGCGGGGGCGGGCCGCAGAGCCGCCGCCTCGACCACGACGTCGTAAGTCCGCTCACCCTCGTAAAGGACCTACACCATGCGCAAGTCATCCCTCCGCCGTGCCTGCGCCGCACTCGCCGCCGGTACCTCCCTCGCCCTCGCCCTCACCGCCTGCGGCGGCACCACCAAGAACGACGTGAAGAACGACAGCGGCTCGGGCGCGGCGGCCGGCAAGGCCGACCCGAACGCGGCCACCAAGAAGGGACTGACCGTCGGCTTCCTGCCCAAGCAGGTCAACAACCCCTACTTCACCTCCGCCGACAAGGGCGGCGAGAAGGCCCTCGCCGAACTCGGCTCGAAGTACAAGGAGGTCGGCCCGTCCAGCGCCACCGACACCTCCGGCCAGGTCTCCTACGTCAACACGCTCACCCAGCAGCAGGTCGACGCGATGGCCGTCTCCGCCCAGGACCCCGGCGCCCTGTGCACCGCGCTGAAGCAGGCCATGAAGAACGGCATCAAGGTCGTCACCTACGACTCCGACACCACCGCCGACTGCCGCAACGCCTTCGTCTCGCAGGCCGGCGCCGAGGACCTGGGCCGCACCGAGGTGCAGCTGCTCGCCCAGCAGATCGGCTACAAGGGCCAGATCGCGGTCCTGTCGGCCGCGCAGACCGCGACCAACCAGAACACCTGGATCGACTACATGAAGAAGGAGCTGGCGGACCCGAAGTACAAGAACGTCGAGCTGGTCAAGATCGCCTACGGCAACGACGACGCCCAGCAGTCCTTCCAGCAGACCCAGGGCCTGCTCCAGCAGTACCCGGACCTGAAGGGGATCATCTCCCCGACCACCGTCGGCATCAAGGCGGCCGCCCAGTACCTGTCCGGCTCCAAGTACAAGGGCAAGGTCAAGCTGACCGGCCTCGGCACCCCCAACGACATGCGCAAGTACGTCAAGAACGGCACCGTCGACGCCTTCGAGCTGTGGGACCCGGCGAAGCTCGGCGACCTGGCCGCCCGCACCGCCGTCGCGCTGGCCTCGGGACAGATCACCGGCCAGGAGGGCCAGACCTTCAAGGCCGGCGGCACGACGTACTCCATCGGCAAGGACGGCGTGATCAGCCTCGGCAAGCCGGCCGTGTTCGACGCGAAGAACATCGACCGGTTCAACTTCTAGTGACGGAGCGGTACTTCATGCAGCGCGTCTGCTTCCTCCTCAAGGTCCGCGAGGACCGGCTCGCCGAGTACCGCGCACGCCACGCCGCCGTGTGGCCGGAGATGCTCGAGGCGCTCTCCGCCACCGGCTGGCACAACTACTCCCTCTTCCTGCGCGACGACGGCCTGCTCGTCGGCTACCTGGAGACCGAGGACTTCGCCGCCGCCCTGGCCGGCATGCAGGCCACCGAGGTCAACGCCCGCTGGCAGGCCGAGACGGCCCCCTTCTTCGAGTCCCTCGACGGGGCCCGGCCCGACGCGGCGATGAAGCCGCTCACCGAGGTCTTCCACCTCGCCTGACGTCCCCTTCCCGGAACTCCTGGAGCCGCTCATGAAACGACGCACCGTGCTTGCGTCGGCCGCACCGGCCGCCGCGGCAACGCCGGGCATCGCACGGGCCGCCGGTCCCGGCCCCTCCGTCACCGAGAAGAGCACGACCACACCGGACTCCCAGGCCATCTACTTCGTCTCCTACGACGGCCTGGTCAACAACAACTCGTTCCAGAAGAACGGCCTGCTGACCTACAAGGGCCACCAGTACGCCGCCTGGTACACCTCGACGGGCCACGCCGTGGTCGGCCGTCGCGCGCCGAGCGCGAGCAACTGGTCGACCGTGACGCTGTCCCACGTGCTGAAGACCAGTGACTCGCACAACGTCATCTCCATGGGCGTCTCCGAGGCCGACGGCCGGCTGCACCTCACCATGGACTCCCACAGCGACGGCTACTTCTACGTGAAGTCCGTCGCCGGGCTGATGGACAACCCCGCCGGCACGAGCTGGACCTCCTCCGTCTTCGGCCCGGTCCAGACGTCCCTGGACGGCCTCGTCCTCACCTCGCAGTTCACCTACCCCCAGTTCATCTCCACCCCCGAGGGCAGACTGCAGCTGAGCTACCGGGCCGGCATCTCGGGCAACGGCCGCAACGCCCTCGCCGAGTACGACGGTTCGACCTGGACGGCGCTGGGGGAGTGGACCAGCTCCACGGGGACGTACACCAGCTCGCACGGCTCCTCGACCGCGCGCAACATGTACCTGCACGGCATCGACTACGACGTGAACGGCCGGCTGCACTCCTTCTTCACGTGGCGGGAGCAGAACGCCGCCGTGATGTGCAACAGCGGCGGGATCACCAACCACGACACGGGCTACGTCCACTCGACCGACCGTGGCCGCACCTGGCGCGACGACGCGGGCGCCCTGGTCGCCACCACCGGCACCGCCGACACGGTGGCCGTCACCGACGCCGGTCTCGTCGTCGACCCCCTGGGTCCCGACCACTCCCTGATGAACCAGGAGAGCCAGTGGACCGACTCCACCGGCCTCCCGCACGCGATCATCAGCTATGTCCCGGGCCGCTTCGGCCAGTGCACCACCGACTACGCCGCCGACCGCACCGCGGGCGGCCGCGCCTTCCACCTGCGCAAGAACTCCTCCGGCGGCTGGACCAAGACCGAGATCCCGGTCCCGCTCGCCTCCAGCCGGCGCACCAGGCTGATCCTGGACAAGTACGACAACGCGTACGCGGTCTTCCCCTACGGCCGCATCGCCGGCGCCTCCAGGTCCTCCGGCTACACCGACTGGACACTGCTCTTCGACGGGAGCGGCCTGAACGCCTTCGGCGAGGTCGTGATCGACGAGATGCGGGTGAGGTCCGACAACGTGCTGTCGTTCATGTACCAGGAGAAGTCCACCGGTACGACGCCCTCGGCGCTGCACGTCGTGGAGTTCTCCCTGCCTGCCTGAACGGACCGGCACCGGGGGCGGTGACGGTAATGTGAGGATCCGCCCGCCGCCCCTCGTCATCCCTGGAGGTCTGAAACCCGATGGCCCAGTCGGTGGGTATCAAGGACGTCGCCCGCGCCGCCGGGGTCTCCGTGGGCACCGTGTCCAACGTGATCAACCGTCCGGACACGGTCGCCTCCGAGACCCGCGCCCGGGTGCAGTCCGCCATTGAGCGGCTCGGCTATGTCCGCAGCGAGTCCGCGCGTCAGCTGCGCGCGGGGCGCAGCCGGATCATGGGCCTGCTCGTGCTCGACATGGGCAACCCGTTCTTCGTGGACGTGGCCCGGGGCGCCGAACGGGCGGCCCGCGAGGCGGGACTCGGCGTGATGGTCTGCAACAGCGCCCAGAACGCCGCCGAGGAGGCCGACTACCTGGCGCTCTTCGCCGAGCAGCGGGTGCGGGGCGTGCTGCTGACCCCGGCCGACGCCACCGGCCGCAACATCGAGACCTTCCGGCGGCACGGCATCCCGTTCGTGCTGGTCGACCGGGTCGCCGAGGGCACCACCGAGTGCTCGGTGTCCGTGGACGACGTGGCCGGCGGTGCGCTCGCGGTCCGCCATCTGGTGGACGCCGGGCACCGGTCCATCGCCTACGTCAGCGGGCCGCCCGGGCTGAACCAGGTCCGGGACCGCCGTACCGGCGCCCTGAACGCCCTCGCGGAGGCCGGACTCGGCCCCGAGGCGCTGCGCGAGCTGCCCACCGAACGCCTCGACGTGGCCGCGGGCCGCGACGCGGGCGCCCGCCTGCTGGGCCTCGCCGACCGCCCCACCGCCGTCTTCTGCGCCAACGACCTGCTCGCCCTCGGTGTCCTGCAGGCCATGTACGCGGCCGGCGTCACCGTCCCCGACGACCTCGCCATCGTCGGCTACGACGACATCGAGTTCGCCGCGGCCGCCGCCGTACCGCTGACCTCCGTACGGCAGCCCGCCGTGACCATGGGCGCCCTCGCCGCCGAACTGCTGCTGGAGGAGACCGAACAGGTCGAGGGCCGGCGCTCGCACGAGCACCGCCGGGTGGTGCTCCAGCCGGAGCTGGTGGTGCGCCGTTCCAGCCTCGCCGCCCGCTGAGCCGGGTGCTGACCGGAAGTTCAGTAACAAATCCATGATCCCCGGGCTCGGCGCGGGCCCCGCATGTGCTGAACTGGGACCCGTCCGTACCGTCCGTCCCGGGAGACCCGTTGAGCCTCAGCTACCGCCAGCCCGGCGTCATCCTCACCGACCGCCGCTTCACCGTGCCCCTCGACCACACCGCCCCGGACGGCGAGACGATCGAGCTGTACGCCCGTGAGGCGGTCGCGAGCGACAAGGCCGGGCAGGAGCTGCCGTGGCTGCTGTACCTCCAAGGCGGCCCCGGCTTCGGGGCGAATCGTTTCGTCGGACGTCAGGCCTGGCTCGACCGGGCCCTGAAGGACTACCGCGTCCTGCTGCTCGACCAGCGCGGCACCGGCAGCTCCACCCCGGCCTCCCGCCAGACGCTCCCGCTCCGCGGCGGCCCCGCCGAGCAGGCCGACTACCTCACCCGCTTCCGCGCCGACTCCATCGTCCGGGACTGCGAGACCATCCGTCCGCAGGTCACCGGCGGCGCCCCCTGGACCGTCCTCGGTCAGAGCTTCGGCGGCTTCTGCACGGTGTCGTACCTCTCCCTGGCCCCCGAGGGACTGGACGCCGCCGTCATCACCGGAGGCCTGCCCTCCCTGCACGCCCACGCCGACGACGTCTACCGCGCGGCCTACCCGCGCATCGAACGCAAGGTCACCGCGCACTACGCCCGCTACCCCCAGGACGTCGAACGGGCCCGCCGCATCGCCGACCACCTGCTCACCCACGAGGTGACCCTGCCGAACGGCTACCGCTTCACGGTCGAGGCCTTCCAGTCCCTCGGGCTGATGCTCGGCGCGAGCGACGGCAGCCACCGGCTGCACCACCTCCTGGAGGACGCCTTCGTGCGCACTCCGGCCGGCCCGGAGCTGTCCGACGCCTTCCAGGAACAGGCCCAGTCCCTGTTGTCGTACGCCGCCCACCCCCTCTACGCGCTCGTCCACGAGTCGATCTACGGCCAGGACACCCGGCCCACCGCCTGGGCCGCCGAACGCGTCCGCGCCGAGTTCCCGCAGTTCGACGCGGCCAAGGCACTCGCCGGTGACACCCCGGTCCTGTTCACCGGCGAGACCGTCCACCCCTGGATGTTCGACGCGGACCCGGCCCTGCGCCCGCTGCGCGAAACGGCCGACCTGCTCGCCGCGCGCACCGACTGGCAGCCCCTCTACGACCGCGCCCGCCTCGCCGCCAACGAGGTCCGGGTCGTGGCGGCCGTCTACCACGACGACATGTACGTCGACACCGCACACTCCCTGGAGACCGCCCGCGCGATCCGCGGCCTGCGCACCTGGGTCACCGACGAGTTCGAGCACGACGGCCTGCGCGCGGGAGCGCCGCGGGTACTGGACCGGCTCCTGGCGATGGCACGCGACGAGGTGTGACAGCGCCGGCCGGTTCCTGCGGCTTGCGGCAGAGGGACCGCCCACCGCACCGGACCGGTTCGTCGCCGACCCCTTCCTGCGGACCCTGTTGCTGTACCAAACTCGCCCTGGGGGACGACGAGTCGGCGTTGGGGCATCTCAGCGACGCCGGTGCCGTCACCGAGCCCGTCCCGTTCGCCGCGCAGCCGTCAGTCGGATGCCCGGTGCACGGGACAGCTGCTCGCTGACGCCGAGTGCTCCGGTGTCGGTGCCGAGTCGTGTGCGTGCCGGGGTGTGCCGCCGTTCGTCCGCGGCGCCGTCGTCGCCGGGCGCGCATCTTCGAGGCCCTTGCACCGTTCCAAGCCCAGCCGCAGCCCCTCCGGCATCACCGTCAGCCGTTCGGTCACGGTCAGCCGGTAGGCCGGGTCGGGCAGCAGGTCGTAGCGGCGCAGCAGGAGGCCGAGCACCAGGGTGGCCTCGTGCAGGGCGAACTGGCGGCCGATGCAGGCCCGGGCGCCGGTGCCGAAGGGTTTGAAGGTGTGCGCAGGGCGGGACCGTACGGCCGCCGGCTCGAAGCGGTCGGGGTCGAAGCGCTCGGCGTCCTCGCCCCAGACCTCGGGGTCGCGGTGGAGCATCGGTGTCAGCACCATGGCCCACGCGCCCCGGAGCATCGGGTGGTCGCCGGCGAGCACGGTGTCCTGCCGGGCCTCGCGGGCGAAGGCGGGGGCGGTCGGCCACAGGCGCAGGGACTCGTCCAGCACCCGGCGGACGTAGCGCAGCTTGGCCACCTGGTCGTAGCCGGGCCGCTCGGTGTCGCCCCAGACGCGGTCCACCTCGGCGCGGGCCCGGGCGGCGATCTCGGGGTGCCGGGCGAGGTAGTACAGGGCGAAGGAGAGCGCACCCGAGGTGGTCTCGTGGCCCGCGACCAGGAAGGTGATCACCTGCTTGCGGACGTTCTCGGCCGACAGCCGCTCGCCGGTTTCGGGGTGGGCCGTCTCCAGCATCCGGTCCAGCAGGTCGCCCTCCCCGTGGCCCGACCCGCGCCGCTCCGCGACCAGGTAGTCGACCGTCCGGTTCAGGTAGGCCATGTCGGCCGCGTTGCGCCGGGCGGCGGTGCGCAGCAGCAGCGGGGCCAGCGGCGTGGGCACGCTGTTGAGGCGCTGGGCGTAGGTGAGCGTGCCGACCATCGCGGTGACGAAGGGGTGCGGGCGGTCCCGTTCGAAGGAGTCGAAGTCGTGTCCGAACCCGGTCCGCGCGATCGTCTCCAGGGTCAGCTTGGTCATGTCCCCGGGCACGTCCACCGTGCGCCCGGCCGCCGCCTCGCGGTCCCAGTGCGCGGTCAGGCGCTCCGCGACCGCCAGCATCATCCCGTGGTAGCCCTCCATGGCCTCCCGGCTGAAGCCGGGCGCCAGGACGTCGTGCGCCAGCTGCCAGTTGGGCTCGTGGTTGTAGGCGGTGAACAGGCCGTCCCCGGCGAGCGGCCGCAGATTGGCCACGCCGAGACCGACGTGCTTGGCGAACCGGGACTCGTCGGCCAGGTCCGCGGCCGGCCGGGCGCCCCACACGAACACGAACTCCTTGCCGAAGGCCCGCCGCCGGAAGATCGGCCCCAGCTCGCGCGCGTACCGCATGGAGTCCTGCACCGGCTTGCGCCGGTCGGCCCCGAGCACATCGCCGAGCAACGGCACCCGGCGCGGCGGATGCGGGATGCGGTGCAGCTCGGGCCAGCCCAGCTCGGCGCTCCGGAAACCCCTGGGCAGTCCCGTCTCCGTCGTCCCCGTCGTCTCCGCCATGACGCCGATCTCCCTTGATCCAGCGGACCGTCGAATCCGCGACGCGGTCTGTGGCGCGACTCCGCGACGCGCGTGTTGTACGTGGGTTCAATAGCCGCTTCCAGTCTGGTCCGCTTGTTGAACCCGCGTCAAGTAGAGTGACGCCATGCCCGCGAACCAGGGGGAGCGCGCCCGGCGCAGACTCAGCACCGCGGAACGCCGTGAGCAGCTGCTGTCCGTCGGCGCGAAGCTGTTCTCGGAGAGTCCCTACGACGACGTGTGGATCGAGCAGGTCGCCGAGATCGCCGGGGTCTCCCGCGGGCTGCTGTACCACTACTTCCCGACCAAGCGGGACTTCTTCGCGGCCGTCGTCGAGCGCGAGAGCGAACGGATGCTGCGCATGACGGCGGCCGTGCCCGGTGTGCCGGTGCGCGAGCAGCTCACCGCCGGCCTCGACACCTACCTCGGTTACGTCCAGGCCCACGCCCACGGCTTCCGTGCCTTCCACCGCGCCGACGCGGCCGGCGACCAGGCCGTACGCCGGGTCTACCAGCGGGCCCTGGCCGCCCAGGAGCGGCAGATCCTGGCCGCGCTCGCCGCCGACCCCGAGTTCGGACCCGTCTTCGAGGGTGCCCCGCATGTCCGCCTGGCCGTGCGCGGCTGGCTCGCCTTCACCACCGCCGTGTGCCTGGAGTGGCTGCGCGACGGCGAGTTGACCCGCGAGCAGGTGCGCGACCTGTGCGCGCGGGCGCTGTTGGGTGTCATCGCCTGACCCTCGCCCGCCCGCCGTCCGATCCCTTCCGCCGGGTGGGGTGCGGTTGGCGTGCGCCCCGATCTCCGATAGGTTAGGCAAGCCTTACCTAAGGAGGTCTCGATGGGTGACACGATGGGTGACGACCAGGACTGGACGGCCGCACCCGGCACGGCGGAACGGGCCCGGTCGGTGCTGGCCGCCGCCTGGTCGTGCGCGGTGACCGCGGACGGCGCCCGCGAGGAGTACGTCGGCGCGCACACCGTGACCGACGACGGCGCCGTACGGCTGACGGTGCCCGACGACAGCGCCCTGCTGACCGCGGCCATCTGCGCCCCACGCCAGGAGCCCTCCGCCGTGCTGGAGTTCGCCGACGTGGCCCCCGTACCCGTGCGGAGCCGGATCCGGGCCCGGCTCTACCTCGCCGGCTGGTTCGCGCCGGACCGCGGCAGCCTGTTGTTCCGGCCCACACGAGTGGTGCTGCGGCGATCCTCCGGGGCCGTGGTGGCCGACCTCGACGAGTACGCCGCCGCCCGGCCCGACCCGCTCGCCGAGGTCGAGGCCCGGCTGCTGACCCACCTCGCCGACGCCCACCCGGACGCCGTCGAACGGCTGACCCGACTGGTGCGGCCGGAGAGCCTGCACGCCGCGACCCGCGTGCTGCCCCTCGCCGTCGACCGGCACGGGCTGACCCTGCGCATCGAGCGCACCCGCGCCCACGGCGACGTACGGCTGCCCTTCCACACGCCCGCCGACGACGTCGCCCAGCTCACCGAGCGGATGCACGCCCTGCTGGCCCAGGCCACCGCCGCCGCCTGCCCCCGCGCGCGAGGGCCTGTGCGGCGGTTCGAGTCGCAGGGAGGCAGCGGCGCCTGATCGGCCCCGAGCGGGTGCGAGCCCCCGCGTGTGCGGCGTGGTCCGCCGGACAGGCCGCTACAGCGGCAGCGCGCAGACGGCGACGGGCGAGGCGAACGGCTCGCCGGCCGACCGCAGCTCGCCGCTGCCGGCGTCCACGTGGAAGACGGTGACCGTCCCCGAGCGCTGGTTCGCCGCGAACAGCAGCCCGCCGTCCGGCGAGAGAGCGATCTGCCGCGGGAAGTCCCCGCCCACCGGCACCGTGCCGAGCAGCCGCAGCCGTGCGCCGTCGGCCTCGATCGCGTACCGCGCGAGGCTGTTGTGTCCCCGGTTCGCCAGGAACGCGTACCCGCCGTCCGCCGTCACGGCGAACTCCGCCGGGTAGTTGGTGCCGCCGTCCGAGCCCGTGGACTGCGGCTCGCCGATCGTCAGCCGCCCGGAGGCGGGGTCGTAGCCGCAGACGGCGACCGTGTCGTCCACTTCGTTGGCCAGATAGGCGTACCTGCCGCCCGGATGGAAGGTCAGATGCCGCGGTCCCGCCCCGGGCCGGGTGTGCGCCTGCGCCACCTCCGTCAGCGTGCCCTTCGCCTCGTCCAGGCGGTAGCTGTAGACGGTGTCGGTGCCGAGGTCGACCGCGAGGACATGGCCGCCGTCCGGGCTGGTCATGAACTGGTGCGCGTGGGGCCCCTGTTGACCCGGTCCCGGTGACGGGGTGGTGTGCGTGACGAGGTCGGTGCGCTCGCCGAGGGCCCCCGAGGCGTCGACCGGGTGCACGGCGACGCTGCCCGAACCGTAGTTGGCGCTCAGCAGCCAGCGTCCGGAGGGATGCACCGACAGATGGCACGGGCCCGCGCCGCCCGTGCCACGGGTGCCGAGGACCTGCCGGCCGGCGAGGCGTACGGCCGTCACGCCGCCGTCCTGGCGCTCGTCCACCGCGTACAGTGTGCGGCCGTCCGGGTGCACGGCGAGGTACGACGGGTCGGGGACGCCGGTGAGCGTGCCGGAGCCGGTGATCCCACCGGTCGCCGGGGCGTAGGAGGCCAGTCCGATGCCGGTGCCGCCGCCGTCGACCGAGGTGTAGGTGCCCACGTACAGCGGACGCGGACCGGAGGGCCCGCGGGGTCGTGCGGCGGTCCCGGGCTCGCCCGCCGCCTCCGTGGTGCCGGCCTGCGGGGCCGCCGCGGACGGCACCGCCACCACGGCCGCCGTGCCCGCCACGGCGCCGACGAACCGGCGCCGGCTCCAGCCTCCGCTCACCGGTCCGTCGTCCGCGTCCATGCCGCACCTCAGGTCGTCGGTTGCCCCGGTCGTGACGGCCACCTTGACCCGAACCCGTCACCGAGGGCAAGCGGGGCAACGGGCGTTGCGTGAGGTGCAACGGACGGTTTGCCCTACCACTCACCGTCCTCGACCGGTTTCCCCGGCGCGTCCTTCAGCGGGGTCACCTGGCCGGCCGACGGCGGCTGCCACGGGTCCAGGTCGTCCCCGAGCCACTCGCCGACCGGTGCGACCGCCTCCAGGGTGTCCGTGGGGGCCAGATCCTCGGCATCGGCGTCGTAGTAGTCGTACCAGGGCAGGCCCGCGCTCGTGTACGCCGCCCGGTCGACCGGCGACGGCGGGGGCGCCTCGCCGGTGATCCGCCGCCACTCCGGCGGCGTGACCAGATGCACGAACACGCGCCCGGCGGGCTCCTCGGACCAGTCCGTCAGCGGACGGTCGTCCCGGTACACCTCCTGGCGCATCGAGCCGCCGACACCCAGACCCATGGCCGCGGCCCGGCGCGGCGCGGCGCCGCCGGCCGGCGGCGGCACGGGTCCGCCGGGGGCGGCCGGCGTCGGGGCGCCACCGGGCGCGGACGCCGTCATCGGCATGCCGTACCCGCCCGTCGGCCCGGCCGCCAGGGCCCTGCGCCGCGCCTCCTCCCGCTCCCGCTCACGGCGACGCCACTCGGACAGCAGCGGCTCCCTCAGTGGGAAGGACTGCAGCTGCACCCCGCCCCACACCTCCTCGCCGGTGACCTGCCCCTCCACCGTCGCGCCGAGGCCGAGCGGCACGGCGACGAACTGGCGGACCGTCCCCTTGCCGGAGTTGATGCCGTCCAGCCACGGTTGTCGGGGCAATACCAGGTAGTTCTGCGGATCCCGGGCGAGCCGTCCGCTCCAGGGCCGGCCGGACACCGCGCACACCTTGCCGACCCCCACCTGCAGCGCCGCCGGTTCCCGCGTGCCGGAGAAGCTCAGCCACATCGCCTCGCGCAGATACACCGGCAGCATCACGCCGCCGCGCGCCCGCCACTCGGCCGGGACGGTGTCCGGGTGGTCGGAGACCCGCCGGACGGGGAACTCGCCCAGCCCGGGCGGCAGCGGATGCGTGCCCGTCTCCGGCAGCCGCAGCGTGCGAACGAACCGCACCGCCGCCCCGCCCGGCAACCGCAGTGTGTTCCCGTCGATCCGCACCCCGGAACCGGCCATCCGCTCGCCCCCTCGCACTCCGTGCCGGCCGCCCGGCACCTCGCGCACTCCGTGCCGGCCGCCCGGCACCCTTCGCGCCGAGCCCTGCCCGGCAGCCTCCTCACCAAGAACGCTCGCCGAACCCTGCCCGGTTCCGCCACAGCTCCTCCTGCACCCCCAGCCGTTCGCGCAGCCGGGTCATCCGGGGCAGCTTCGCCCGCTGCCCGCGCGAGACCCGGTCCAGTTCCTCGAACAGGCGGCGGGTGCGGTGCTCGGTGTTGAGCTCGTCGATGATCCGGGTCGTCTCGGTCAGCACGGCCCCGTACAGCTGCCAGTTCGCCCATTCCTCGTCCTGGCCGATCTCCTCGCGGAGCAGCTCGGCCAGCCGGTCCCGGGTGCCGGCCGCCGTGTGCAGCTCGGCGGACAGCCGGGCCTCCGCCGACTCGGCGTTCTCGCTCAGATGCGTGGTGACCAGCACCGCGAAGCTGACCACCGCGTCGGCGATCTCCGACAGCAGCTGTTCCACGGTCGCCCCGACCCGGGGCGGGAACAACTCCTCGGACCCGCGAGCCTTGGCCAGGTCCGTGAAGGTGCGGGCCAGCACCCGCAGGACCACCGTGCAGATCTCCAGCGTGTCCAGACCGGTCCGCAGCACCACCCGGTGCAGCAGCCCCTCCTTGACCCGGGGATTGAGCCGCAGGCTGTCCTCGGCCTGCCTGAGCGACGCGTCCACCTGACTGATGTGCTGGTCCAGCTGCCGGGCCTCGTGCAGCCGCTCGGCCGCCCGCTCCCAGGAGATCCGGCCCGCCGCCTCCTCGCCCATCCGCAGCATCAACTGACGCACCCGGCGCGCCTGGTCCTCGATCGAGCGGCCCGCCTCGTCCACCCACACCGGGGGCGGGAGCAGCAGGTTGCAGGCCGTGCCGACGACCGCGCCGATCAGCGTCTCCACGATGCGCGCCCAGGCGGTGAACCCGACGGTGGTGACGCCGAGGACCAGCATGGCGCTGATCGCCACCTCCGCCACGTACTCGTCGACCCGCACCAGGTGCCCGACGGCCAGCGAGGCCACGATCAGCAGGGCGAGGCTCCACCAGGTCAGCCCCACCAGCACGCTGAAGGCGATCGCGACCAGCACCCCGGCGACCACCGAGTTCACCCGGCGGATGCCGTTGGTGAGGGTGGCGTAGAAGGTCACCTGGACGACCAGCAGCGCCGTCAGCGGCGCGGTCAGCGGGGCCGGCTCGGGGCTCAGCCGGAGGGCGATGACGTAGGCGATCGTCGCCGCCGTCGCCGACCGCAGTGTCTGGACGACCACCGGCTCCCGGCGGCGCTCCAGTAGGCGCTGCAGTCCCGTGGTCCACTTCCGTACGTCGTGCATCCCTTGGCCTGTTCCCGTTCCTCGGGTGAGGCAAAAGTCCCGCGATTGCGGACCATTCCTGTCCGCAAGTATGCGTACGGGGATCTCGGCGTCCGTTCCGGCCGGCCGACGCCGGATCCGTGCCGACGCCGCTGGGCCCGCTGCCTCTGCCGTCGGCCGTCGGTGCGGCCGCGCTGGATGCCGCCGTGCACGCCTGGGACATCGCCGTCACCACCGGTCAGAACCGGCCACTCGCAACCGCGCCGGCGGCGGCCCTGCGGCCGACCCCGAGCAGCTGGTGCCGCGCCTGCGCAAGTCTCCGGTGTCCTGACAGGACGCCTCTGGCGGGGGGTGCCTCTATGTCTTTCGTCAAGCGAGGCGTGGGGTTCGGGGTTCGTAGAAGGTGCCGTCTCGGAGCATCGCGAACAGCACGTTGATCC